>NZ_JBHWZP010000147.1:0-22785 GCF_042728395.1 Streptomyces sp. NPDC060205 | reverse complement strand
CCCCTCAAAAGCGGGGCTGCGCCCCGGCTTTTGCTTTTCAGGGGCGCGGGGAACGGCGCGAGCAACCCCCACCGGACCCGCACCCGACGGACAGATCGGGGCGCAGCCCCGCCCCTCAAGGGGCGCGGGGAACTGCGCGAGCAACCCCCACCGGGCCCGCACCCGACGGGGAAGCCGGGGCGCAGCCCCCGTCTTCAGGGGCGCGGGGAACTGCGCGGACAAGCTCAGCCTCGCCACGTGTACCCAGGTATGCCTCAGCGACGCAGATCACCGTGGCGCTGACTACAGTGCGGACACAGGAATGGGTAGTCTCGTAGGACTGCGTAAGCTACCGCTCAGTAATGACCCTCGCAGGCCCGAGGAGCCCCGAAATGCAACTCGCCGCGATCATCGTGTCGCTGGTCCTGACCGTGGTCGGCGTCGCCCTCATCGCGCGCGCCATCGGCCAGTTCGTCCGGTACTTCAAGCTCGGCCAGCCGGTCCCCGCCGGAACCCGCACCGACAACCCGTACCAGCGCAGCGTCACGCTGGTGAGGGAATTCCTCGGTCACACCCGGATGAACCGGTGGGGCATCGTCGGCTTCGCCCACTGGTTCGTGGCCATCGGCTTCCTGACGCTGCCCCCCACCCTCGTCCAGGCCTTCGGCCAGCTCTTCCAGGCCGACTGGGTGCTGCCGGTCATCGGCGGATTCCTGCCGTTCGAGCTCTACATCGAGTTCATCGGCGTGATGACGATCCTCGGCATCGCCGTGCTCATGGCCATCCGCCTGCTCAGCCTGCCCTCGCGGGCCGGCCGCAAGTCCCGGTTCGCGGGCTCCAAGTCCGGCCAGGCCTACTTCGTCGAGTACGTCATCCTCACCATCGGCCTCGCCATCTACGTGCTGCGCGGCCTGGAGGGCGCCCTCCACCACGTCGAGGGCTACGAGGCCGCGTACTTCGCCTCGTACCCCCTGGTCCTGGCCTTCAAGGGCCTCGGGCTGAGCACGCTGCAGAACCTGGTCTACCTCGTCGCGACGATCAAGATCGGCACGTCCTTCGTGTGGATGATCGTCGTCTCGCTCAACACCAACATGGGTGTCGCCTGGCACCGCTTCCTCGCCTTCCCGAACATCTGGTTCAAGCGGGAGGCGAGCGGCGGCACCGCGCTGGGCGGGCTGCAGCCCATGACCTCCGGCGGGAAGCCGATCGACTTCACCGACCCCGGTGACGACGACGTCTTCGGTGTCAGCCAGGTGGAGCAGTTCTCCTGGAAGGGCCTGCTGGACTTCTCCACGTGCACCGAGTGCGGGCGCTGCCAGTCGCAGTGCCCCGCCTGGAACACCGGCAAGCCGCTCTCCCCGAAGCTGCTGATCATGTCGCTGCGCGACCACGCGCACGCCAAGGCCCCGTACCTCCTCGCGGGCGGCGGCAAGGACATGGAGGGCAACGAGAAGGCCTCCGCCGAGCAGCTCAAGGACGTGCCCGCCGCCGCCCTCGCGGAAGCCGAGCGGCCGCTCATCGGCACCCTCGAAGAGAACGGGGTCATCGACCCCGACGTGCTGTGGTCCTGCACCACCTGCGGCGCCTGCGTCGAGCAGTGCCCCGTCGACATCGAGCACATCGACCACATCGTCGACATGCGCCGCTACCAGGTGATGATCGAGAGCGCGTTCCCCTCCGAGGCCGGGACGATGCTCAAGAACCTGGAGAAGAAGGGCAACCCCTGGGGGCTCGCCAAGAAGCAGCGCCTTGAGTGGACCAAGGAGGTCGACTTCGAGATCCCCGTCGTCGGACGGGATCTGGAGGACCTCTCCGAGGTCGAGTACCTGTACTGGGTCGGCTGCGCCGGCGCTCTGGAGGACCGGGCGAAGAAGACCACCAAGGCCTTCGCCGAGCTGCTGCACATGGCGGGCGTGAAGTTCGCCATCATGGGCGGCGACGAGAAGTGCACCGGTGACTCCGCCCGCCGCCTCGGCAACGAGCCCCTGTTCCAGGAACTCGGCATGGAGAACGTCATGTCCCTCAACGCCGCCTTCGGCGAGGAGATGGACGACGACGGCAAGGTCACCGCGGAGTCGAAGAAGCCGAAGTCCGCGAAGAAGATCGTCGCGACCTGCCCGCACTGCCTCAACACCCTCGGCAACGAGTACCCGCAGCTCGGCGGCGACTACGAGGTCATCCACCACACCCAGCTGCTCCAGCACCTCATCGACGAGGGCAAGCTGATCCCGGTGACCCCGGTCGAGGGCCTGATCACCTACCACGACCCCTGCTACCTGGGCCGGCACAACAAGATCTACACGCCCCCGCGCGAGATCATGTCCGCCGTGCCGGGCCTGCGCCAGCAGGAGATGCACCGCCACAAGGAGCGCGGCTTCTGCTGCGGTGCGGGTGGTGCGCGGATGTGGATGGAGGAGCGGATCGGCAAGCGCATCAACAACGAGCGTGTCGATGAGGCGCTGTCCTTGAACCCCGACATCGTCTCGACCGCCTGCCCGTTCTGCCTCGTCATGCTGACCGACTCGGTCAACGGCAAGAAGAACGACGGCAAGGCGAAGGAGTCCGTGCAGGTCGTGGACGTGGCTCAGCTGCTGCTCGACTCGGTCAGGACGCTGCCTGAGCCTCCGGCGGGGGCGGCTGAGGCGGAGAGCGAGCCGCAGCCCGAGCCGGTGAAGTAGCGGTCCGGACCCCTGAGCGGTCCCCTGCCGGATTCCCTGTCGGGAACGGTGGGGGGCCGCTCGTTTCGTTCTCGGCCGATCGCCGGCGGGGGCCGTTCGCGCAGTTCCCCGCGCCCCTGAAAGCGGCGCACCGCCGGTGGGGCCGTTCGCGCAGTTCCCCGCGCCCCTGAAAGCGGCGCACCGCCGGTGGGGCCGTTCGCGCAGTTCCCCGCGCCTCCAAAAGCGGCGCACCGCCGGTGGGGGCCGTTCGCGCAGTTCCCCGCGCCCCTGAAAGGCAAAGGGATATCCGGCCGCCCGATCCCCCGTGCCGTCAGCCGTCCCGCCGGTCGTCGAGCGCGGTCGTCAGCTCGCCCCGGCGGCGGATGCCCAGCTTTCGGTAGGTGCTGGTCAGATGCGTCTCTACGGTGCGGCGCGCGAGGTGCAGCAGTTCCGCGATCTCCGTGTTCGTCCGGCCGTCGGCGGCCAGTTCGGCTATCCGGCGTTCGCTGCCGGTGAGCGCGGCCGACCCGGTGAGCGCCGTCGTGGTGCGGCGGGCGCCGCCCTCGCGCAGGACCTGCTCGGCGTCGGCCCGCAGCCGTACGGCGCCCAGCCGTTCGGCGCGTTCGGCCGCCTCCCGCAGGCAGTCGCGGGCGCGGGCCCGCTCTCCGGCGGCGGTGAGCTGGCGTCCCTGTGCGATCAGCGCGGGGATCAGTTCCGTGTCGAGCGGTACGTCTGCGGGGGCGTCCCGCAGTACGCGTACGGCCTGGTCGGCGAGTTCCAGGCCGCGTCGGCCGCCGGTCGCCAGGCCGAGGACGCGCAGGGCGCGGCCGACCGGCCGCGGGGTGTTCCACACCTGGGCCAGGCGCAGTTCCTCCTCGGCCAGTTCCAGTGCCTCCCGGGGGCGGCCGAGCGCCAGCCGGCACTCCGCGGCGGCGGTCCGCCAGGGGGTGACGACCGGGCTCACCACGTCACGCGCCGACTGACGGCGTCCGCATTCGAGGAAGTCGTCGAGGGCGCCCGCAGGGTCTCCGCCGGCGGCCCGCAGCACTCCTCGCGCGTACAGGAACCGGTTCACCTCCCAGGAGTCCTTCGCCTCCCGCAGGTCGAAGCCGCCCGCGAGCCTGCGGGCCTCCACCGCCCGGCCGGTCTCGACGAGCGCGATCACGGCGTGGGCCTGGCCGTTGCCCGGGCCCAGCCGGGCGCCGGGCGACGGCCTGGCGTCGGGTCCGGTGAGCAGGCGCGCGTAGTCGCCGCGGGCGGCGGCGAGGTCGGCGCCGACGTTCAGCAGGGCGCGGTGCATCGGGTGCAGCAGCGACGGACGCTGTCGGGCCAGGCCCCGCCCGACGAGCCGTTCGGCCTCTTCGAGTTCGTCGGCCCACTGCGCGACGGCGGCGGCCGTGCCCAGCAGGAAGGGCTCCGCGAGCGGTTCGACGGGCTCCGCGAGAAGGGCCCGTACGCGTTTCATGGCGGCGTCCGCCGCCAGCAGGCCCGCCGTGGCCTCGTACCGTACGAGCAGGGCCTGGCCCGCGGTGCCGACCAGGCGCGGGGAGCGGTCGGCGTTCTCCCGCAGCCAGCGGTAGACCTCCTGCCGGATCTCGTGGTCCTGGTCGGAGAGCAGCGCGGAGGCGATCTGGAGGGTGCGGGCCAGGTCGGGGTGGCCGGTGAGCTGCGAGTCGAGCGAGCGCAGTACGTCGACGGCGGCGCGGGCCTCGCCCCGGCCGGCCAGTGCGGTGCCCAGGGCGACCGCCGCGCGGACCCGGTCCTGCGGGACGCCCGGCAGGCGTACCGCCTCGGCGAGGCGGGGTATGCCGGCGGAGGAGCGGACGGTGGCGTACTCCAGGGAGCCCAGTTCGGTGAGGAGCCGCTGACGGTGGTCGTCGGGCAGGGGCTCGTCCAGGGCACGGCGCAGGTAGGGGAGGGCGTCGGCGGTGCGGCCGTCGTGGACGGCGATCGCGGAGGCGTCCAGCAGGACGCCGGTGACCCAGGGCTCGCCGACCGCGTCGGCCCGCAGCAACTGGCCGGCGACGACCTCGGCGCGTTCGCCGCGCCGCAGCATGACCTCGGCGGCCCTGCGGTGCGCGGCGCGGCGCCGGGCCACGGGCCAGCCGCTCAGCACCGCGTCCCGCAGCAGCGGATGGGCATAGCGGGGCCGCCCGTCGCCGCCGGCCCGCAGAATCCCGAGCCGGGTCATGGCGGTCAGCCACCCCGTCACCCGGGCGGGATCGGCATCGGTGACCGCGCCGAGCAGCTCGGCGAGCTCGCGCGCGGCGGCGTCGTCCGGGGGCGGGTCGGTGGGGGCGGGGGTGTCCGCGGCGGGGCCGCCGGGAGGTGGGGCGCCCGCGGCCGTACCCGCGGAAGTCGCGGTGCCCGGGATCGCGCCGCCGGCAGCCGTGGCCTCCGCGGCAGCGCCGCCGTCCGGGGAGCCGGTGCCCGAGAAGCCGTCAGCGCGCGGCCCGTCGGCGCAGGAGCCGTCGCCGAGGAAGCCGTCGCCGGCAGGCCGGGGCGCCTTCGAGGGCCGGGCCCGGCCGTGCTCCGCCGGTTCGCCGTGGGCGGGGTCGCCCGCGTCCGGGCGGCCCGCATCGCCGTCGGGCCGACCCGCGGCGGACGCGGCCTCCACGCCCCGGGCGCCGGTGTCCGCGGAGGCGGCAGCGACGGCCGACGCTCCGGCCTCCGGCCAGGCCGGCCCCCGCCGGTCCCCCGGCGTCGCGCCGTTCGGCGGCTCGAACGATGTCCGGGTGCGTGGGCCCGGCAACGCGTCGTCCAGGGTCGCCAGTGTGCGGGCCACCTCCGTCGTGGCGGGGCCCGCGCTGTCCAGCCACCAGGAGACCGCGGCCTGGTACGCGCCCGGGTACAGCGCGGCGCTCGCCCTCGGCACCGTGGCAGGCAGGGTGCCGCGCAGGTCGTCCAGCAGGGCGCGCAGCAGCAGCGGGCTGCCCGCGCTCGCCCGTACGCAGTCCTCCACCCAGGACTGGGGGACCGTGCCGAAGTCCGAACGGACCAGTTGTGCCGTGGAGTCGGGCCCCAGCGGAGAGAGAGTGAGTGTGCGTACGAGTGCGGGGGAGAGTGTGTGCGCGAGGCCCGCCGACGGTGCGTCCAGGTCGTACTGGCTGCGCTCGGTCACCACCAGCAGAACCGGTAAGCGGTCCACCCGCCGGGCGGCGTCGACGAGCCAGCGCCGTGAGGCGTCGTCCGCGAGATGGACGTCGTCCACGGTCATCAGGAGCGGCGGTCCGGCCGTGAACGACCGCAGCAGCCGCCACAGCCAGGCCCCCCGGGCCCGTTCGTCCGGCACCTCCCGGGTGTCGGCGAACTCGGCCTGCGGGCCCAGCAGTTGACGTACGGCCGAGAAGGGCAGCGCCGTGTCGTCGGGCGAGCAGCGGGCCCGCAGCACCCGCATCCCGGCCGACTCCGCCTGCTCGGCGGCGGCTTCGAGGAGCGCGGACCGGCCCGTACCGGTGGCACCCCGCAGCAGCACCAGCCGCCCGGTTCCGGCGCGGGCGCGCGCGGCCTCGGCGGCCACCAGTTCCAGGGTTTGACGGCGCTCAAGCAGTGGTACGTACATCCCTGCCTCCCTCGCGGCCGTGGTGCGGCCCACTGTGTGGGACGGCGGAACGGGCAGCTCCCGTTGCGTGAGATGACCCACTGTCATATGTGCGACGTCGTTTCGGATCCTGTTTCCGATCTCGTGGTGTGTCTCGTGGTGCTCCACGATTGCGCCGGACACACGGCCCCCAGAAGTGTGAGGACCGCACGCCTGTCACGGATGCCACAGAGGTGACGGGCTCGTGAACATAGGGGAGTGAGTTGCGCAGCTCATTTGGGACCGCGGCTCCGGGCACGGCAGAGCCCGAGTCCCGAATACCGGTGGCGGTACACGCCTCGGATCCGATCACCCGGGAAGGAGCGCTCAGCCAGCTGAGACAGCACCCGGTGATCGACCTCCGCGAGGAGACCGAGACAGGACCCGACACCGTCGCCCTGCTGATCAGCGAGACGCTGGACGAGGCGGCGCTGTCCCGGCTGCGCCGACTGGTGCGCAGCGAGGGCGCCCGTGCCGTCCTCGTGGTGAGCGTGATCCGCGAGACCGAACTGCTCGACGTCATCGAGTGCGGGGTCGGCGCCATCGTGTGGCGCCACGAGGCCACCGCGCACCGTCTGGTGCAGGCGGTCGTGGCGGCCTCCCGGGGCGACGGCGATCTGCCCGCGGATCTGCTCGGCCGGCTGATCAGCCAGGTGGGTTCGCTGCACCGCACGGCGAGCAGCCATCCCGGAGCCCCTTCCTCGGGGCTCGCACCGCGTGAAGTGGACGTGCTGAGGCTCGTCGCCGAGGGGCTCGACACCGGGGAGATCGCCAGCAAGCTGTCCTACTCCGAACGGACCGTCAAGAACGTGATGCACGGGCTCACCACCCGGCTGCATCTGCGCAACCGGGCGCATGCGGTGGCACATGCCCTCCGCGAAGGCTACATCTGATCGAACGGGCAGTCGGAGGCGGACGCGGGGGCAGCACTCTGTGCCCGCCGGTCGTCCCCGGCGTGCCTGCGGAGACGGAGCCGTCCCAGGCACGATCGGTTACAACAGCGGTCGTCGGTCACGACCGCGGTCATCGGTGACAACAGCGGTCCACGACAGCGGTTGCGGCGTCGCCGCGGACAGCCGCGCCGTCATCCGGTGGCGGTACGGCAGGGCACGGCACAGCAGGGCGGGAGCGCGACGGTGATCCACGAGGTGGACGAGGTCCTCAAGCGGCTGCTCGGGGGCGGTGCGCTGGCCGGGTCCGGCATCGACGTCTCCTTCGAGGCCCCGACCCGCGACTGGGCGGCCCGGCGCAACGCGCCGACCATCAACACCTACCTGTACGACATCCGCGAGGACGTCTCCAGGCGCCAGCGCGGTCACACCGCCGTGCGCGACGACCGCGACATCGTCGTACGCCGCCGTCAGCCGCCCCGCTGGTTCCGGCTGTCCTACCTGGTCACCGCGTGGACCAAGCAGCCGCTGGACGAACACCGGCTGCTGTCGGCCGCGTTGGCGACGCTGCTGCCCCACGAGCTGATCCCCGCGAGCGAACTGCCGGGCCCGCTCGGCGCGCTGGGCCTGTCCATCCCGCTCACGGTGGCCGGGCTGCACACCGAGTCCCGCTCGCTGGCCGAGATCTGGTCCGCGATGGGCGGCGAACTGAAGCCGTCCCTGGACCTCGTCGTGACCGCGCCCTTCCCGGCCTTCCCCGAGTACGACGCCGGGCCCCCGGTCACGGAGGGCGCGGGTGTGCGCATCCGCGGCATCGACGGCTCGCTGGAGGGTTCGGAGGAACGCCGGCACCGGCCACGGCACCTCAAGTCCTCACCCCTGGGCACCGGCACACGCGAGAACGACAGCCCCGCTCAGCACGGCAGCACCGGTGACCGGCAGAACACCGGAGAACGGCAGAAGTGACCGCCCACGCCCCGCTCACGTCCGACCCGCTCCTGCTGCGCCTGGCCCGGCTGCGCGACCGTGTCGGCGAACTGGTCGACGAGCGCACCGCCGGGGACCCCACGGCGGGCGACCCGCTGCGCGGCCTGTACCTCTCCGACGAGGCCGTACGGCATCTGCTCGCACCCACGACGGCCTCGTACCCCTCCGCCTTCGAGGACGGGCCGGACGACCGGGACGGGGCGGCGTACGAGGGCGGTGGCCCCGACCGGCTGGAACTGCTCGCGGTGCGGCTCGGGCTCACCGAGCTGGATCTGCGGATCCTGCTGATCGCCCTCGCCCCCGACCTGGAGCGCTCCTTCGAGTCGCTGTACGGGTATCTCAACGACGACGTCAGCAGGCGCCGCGCCACCACCGGGCTCGCCCTCGACCTGTGCGGGCTGCCCGTGCACTTCGCCGGGGCCCGGGCCCGCTTCCATCCCTCGGCGCCCCTGACCGCCCTCGGCCTGCTGAACGTCGAGGACCCCGAACGCCCCTTCCTCAGCCGGGCGTTGCGCGTACCCGACCGGCTCATCGCGCATCTGCTCGGCGACGACACCCTGGACCCCGCGCTCGTCGGCCACGTCCACCCGCTCGCGACCGCCGCGCCCTCGCACGACGACGGGTTCAGCGACAAGCTGGCCGCCCGGCTGAGCAGCGCGCCCCTGACCGTCTATCTGCGCGAACACCGCGAGGGCGACGGGCTCGCCGGGGCCGCCGCCGCGCTGCGAACCGCCGGCTACGAGGCCCTGCACTTCACGGGCCCCGAGGAGCGCGTACCCGAACTCCTGCGGGAGGCCAGGCTGCGCGACGCCGCCGTCGTGGCGTCCGCCCTGCCCGAGAAGCCCGGGCCGCTGGTCCGGGCGCTGGCGCACTCCGGGGTGCCCGTGCTGCTCACCGGGCCGCGGCCGTACGACCCGCAGTGGTGCGAGCACGACCCGCTGGTCCTCGACGCGCCCCGGCAGCGGGCCGGCGCGGTGGACGTCTGGTCGGCCGCCCTGCGGGACGAGCCCGGCTTCGACCTCGCCGCCACGGTGGCCCCCTACCGGCTCGGCGGCGACCGCATCCTGCGGGCCGCGCAGGCCGCCCAGCACCTCGCCGGCTTCGACGGCACCCCGGTGACCGCCGCGCATCTGCGGCTCGCCGCACGGCAGCAGTCCGCCTCGGGCCTTGAGCAGCATGCCCGGCGGATCAGGCCCGACGTGGACTGGGGGGACCTCGTCCTGCCCGACAAGCCCCTCGTGCAGCTGCACGAACTGGCCCTGCGCGCCCGCCACCGCGACCAGGTCCTCGGCGACTGGCGGCTCAGCGCGGGCGGCGGCCGGGGCCGCGGTGTCCTCGGACTCTTCGCGGGCGAGTCCGGCACCGGCAAGACCCTGTCGGCGGAGGTCGTCGCCGCCGAACTCGGCCTGGACCTGTACGTGGTGCAGCTGTCCTCGATCGTCGACAAGTACGTGGGCGAGACCGAGAAGAACCTGGAGCGGATCTTCACCGAGGCCGACCGCACGGACGCGGTGCTGCTCTTCGACGAGGCGGACGCGGTCTTCGGCAAGCGCTCCGAGGTCAAGGACTCCCACGACAAGTACGCCAACATGGAGAGCGCCTACCTGCTCCAGCGCCTGGAGTCCTTCGACGGCATCGCGCTGCTCACCACCAACCTGCGCGCCAACATCGACGAGGCGTTCACCCGGCGCCTCGACCTGGTGATCGACTTCCCGTTCCCCGACCCCGGGCAGCGCCTCGCCCTGTGGCGGCACAGCCTCGCCGCGGTGCCGTGCGAGGAGGGCACCGACCCCTCGGCGGTCGCCGAGGGCTTCGAGCTGGCGGGCGGCTCGATCCGCAGCGCGGTCGTCACCGCCGCCTACGCGGCCGCCGGACGCGGCGCCCCGGTCACGACGGCGGACCTGCGCGAGGGCGCGGAGCGCGAGTACCGCAAGGCGGGCCGGCTGGTCCCCGGAGAGGGCAACTGGTAGGCGCACAGGGGGTCGTGTGACGCCCCGGTGAACTACGGCCGACCCCCCGGTGAGCTGCGGGCCTCGATCAGCTGACACCCCATGTGACCTGCCCTTTCCCACCCATCCCCCTGGTTACGCTGCCTCTCGGACGGATCCGGAACGGCAGACGTGCGGGGGTGCCCCCGTGGTGGGGACGGCTCACTGTGCGCCGACAGCGGCAGGCGTCGAACGACCAGGGCAAGGCGCCCGAGACGGCGGCGAGGACCTCCGTACCGGGCGGCCCGGAACCGCGCACCATGCTCGCGCTGCAGCAGAGCGCGGGCAACGCCGCGGCGTCCAGGGCGCTGCACGGCAGGAACCCGCACCGGACCCGCCCGCTCGGCACCCCGCCCGGCGAGACCGGCCGGTCCGTCGCGGGCCCCTCGCGCACCGCGCAGGCGCCCGGCTCCACCGCGCAGGCGCCCGGGCCCACCGGACTGTCGTCCATCGAGGAACTGCCCGAACACGCCCCCGCCACCCGGCTGGGGTCCGTGCTGCCCACCATCGAGGAGGGCGACGAGGGCGCCCCCGAACCGGAGCCGCTGGGCCTGCCGCCGTATCTGCGGGACCTGACCGCGGCCGGACTGTCCACCGCCCGGCAGCCGACCGGCCACGAGATCGTGGGCACCGCGCTGGCCGCCACCATCGGGCACTCCGACGGAACCGTCGCCGAGATCAAGGAGGAACTGGCCGGCCGGCCGGAGACCTTCTACGGGCAGGGCCGCGCGTTCTCCGTGGCGGGCCCGAACGGCAAGGACTGGTACGACGTCACCGTCACCATCTCCCCCGCCCCCGGGGACCGGCCCGAGACGTTCGTCTCCGCCGAGGTCCTGAAGTCGCGCGCCGGGACCGCCAGACGGGCCGGCGACCGGGCGGCTGCGCGGGCCGCGCTGGCCCGCGAGGCCGAGGGCGCGGCCACCAAGGTGGACGTCCAGCACAACACCCAGGCCACGGTGGGCCACACCGCGGGCAACTCCGCGAGCCGCGGCGCCGGTCTGACGGCCTTCGGCCTCGCGCCGGTCGTGCCCGGCGTCTGGCTCGGCGGCGCGGTCATGGCGAACGCCCAGCCGTTCCAGTCCGCACGCGAGTCCCGCACCCAGAAGAGCGTGGCCGAACCGCGCGTCCTGCGCAGCGACAAGGGCTCCGTCGAACTGCTCCGCCAGGTCCGGTACGGCGTACGGATCAAGAAGCAGGACGCGCCCGAGGTGAAGTCGTTCAGCGGGACGGGCACGCTCACCCTGCGCGTCCCCACCGAGCATCTGGTCCCCGCCTCCGTCGCCGCCGCGTCCGGCGGTACGCCCCCGCAGGGGGCCCGGCTGACCGCGCGCACCGCCCGGAAGGTCGCGCGGGCCGACAGCTTGGCGCCGGTCGCGGTCACCGACTCAGCGGCCCCGCACGAGGGCGGCAACGGCCTGTTCGACACGGTCCGTTCGGTGCTGCACCCCTCGCTGACCTCGCCCGGCGCCCCCGGCCGCGCCCGGCTGTACGACGCCACCTCGACCGCCACCGTCCTGGAGGACATGCCCCGGCTGCTGCGCCAGGAGGTCGTCGGCGAGGACCTGACCGCCAAGGACGGCAGCGCGGTGGGCACGTACCGGATGCGGGCCGCGATCGGTTCGATGGCGCCCGCGTGGAAGATCGGCAAGACCCAGCTGCGTACGCATCAGCAGGCGCAGCACTCGGTGACGGACACCGCGGGCAAGGGGCGCGGCGGCACGTTCGGTGTGGGCCCCGCCATCGGGGTCGGGGTGCTGGCGAACGCCGCGGCGGTCCGCGCCACGGCCATGCCGACCTTCGGCGCGAAGAGCGCGCGCTTCACCGTGTCCGAGCAGACGGTCTCCAGCCGCCAGGGCGCCGAGGTCCGCGGCGACAAGGTGCTCTACCGGGGCACGGTGGTGCTCACCGTCGAGGGCACCGGACCGCTCTCGCCCGCGATGAAGGCCCGGATGGGCGACCGGACGGCGACCCACTCGATGGACGTGTGGCTGAGCCTGCGGGCCGACGAGGCGCAGGCCCTCGGGCTGCCGCTGCCGTCGGGGGTCGTCGCGGACGAGATGGTGAAGAAGCCGAAGGCCGATCCCGGCAAGGGCCCGGGTTCCGGCGACGGCACCGACTCCGGCCAGGACAAGGGCAAAGGCAAAGGCAAGGCACGGGCCTCCGACGTCGCGTCCGGGTCCGGCTCCGGGGTCGGGTCCGGGTCCGGGTCCGGGGAGGCCGTGCCGGACGTCGAGCGCCATCTGCCCTTCGGGGCCATGGGATCGAGCGTCGCGATCAGCCGGCTCGACACCGGGCCGCTGCTCGCCGGCGTCCAGCGGCTGTTCGCCACCGACCCGCAGCTGGCCGGATATCTGCCCGCCTTCGGCGCCGGACGGGAGCCCGCGAAGACGAGTCCGGAGGAGGCCGAGGCGCAGCGGGGCAACTACCGCGAGCTGATGACCGTCCTGTCGGACACCAACCTGGCCGTCAACAAGGACCAGTTGCTCTCCAGCGGTATCCGCGTGCGGATGCGGCGCAAGTCCCGGATGCACGCGCACGACGTGCAGATCAAGGTCACCGGCCGGCTCGGCGACACCACGTACGCCGGTGACATCAAGGACTGGCTCGTCCGCAGCCACTCCGGTGTCACCAGCAACGCCCAGAGCGGGCGCTCCAGTTCACGGTCGGTGGGCGGCATGGTGCTCGGCCAGTTCCGGATCATCCCCTCCGCGCTGAACGCCTCCGTGCGGGCCGACCGGACGAAGGCCGGCGCGCGGCGCGGCCAGGGCGGTCCGACGACCCGCTCGGACATCCTGACCAACGGCTCCGAGGACGCCGCCGCCTTCGACGGCTCGCTGCACCTCGACGTGGACGTCACCATGACGACCCGCGAGCGCAAGGCCAAGCGCGCCCTGACACCCGGGCTGCCGGGCCGGGACGTGCCCGAGGCGAGGCACATCGGCTCGGTGGAGCTGGAGGACCAGGACGTACGCCTGCTCACCCCGGCCGGGTTCACCATGGACACCGACGAGAAGCAGAAGCTGGACGCCTCCGTCGCCGCCCGGACGGCCGGGCACGGGCCGCCGCAGCGGACCTTCGCCGCCGAGGGCATCGGCGACCTCGCGGGCATGGAGCCGCGGGCGATGGCCTCCCGGCGGGTACGGGACTGGACGCTGGTGGAGACCGTCGGCGACGGGCAGCCGATCCGGGACCTCGCGTTCGAGCTGCTGGCCGGGGCCGCCGCCCGCAACCGGACACTGCGCGAGGACAAGGCCCTGGCCACCGAGGGGCTGGCGCCGCGGCTCGCGATCGAGGAGCGGTTCAGCCCGCAGGCGGTCACCGCGGCACTGCGGCAGGCCGTGTCCTCCGGCTGGGTCGTGAAGAACCTGCGCTACCCGCGCCGGACCGCCGGACTCACCGGCGCGGTGGGTACGCGGTTCGCGCTGGCCAACCCGAAGGTCGTGCACCGGGCCACGGGCCCCGGCACGGAGAGCTTCGTCCTGGGCGGCCACCAGGCGACCGGGCAGGAGTCCGAGAGCACGAGTACGTCGGTGCAGGCCGGAGTCGTGGGCATGCAGCACGGCACCGACTGGCGGGCCGGCGAGGGCGTCTCGGCGGGCCGCACCCTGAGCGAGGGCTCGTCCACGGCGTCGACGCTGGCCGGCACGGTCGAGCGCAACGCCCACACCTCGCGTACGCAGCCCCTGTATCTGGTCCACTGCGATCTGGTGGTCCGGATGGTCGCCGAGGTGGGGGTGACCGGCGGCGGACCGTACGTGTCGAAGTCCGAGCGGACCCTGCCGGGGGCGGCGGCCGTGTGGCTGACCGCGGACCAGCTGAGGGCGTCGAAGCTGCGCGTACCGGGCGAGAAGGCACCGGAGAAGGCACCGGAGAAGACGGCGGAGAGGACGCGGGAGAAGGCAGGGGCGAAGGCTCAGGAGAAGGCTCAGGAGAAGGCGACCGGGAAAGTGGCTGCCGGTGGCGGGCGGGACGCGCAGGGTGGTCAGGACGGGCAGGGCGGCCGGGAGAGCGGCGCCCCGGCCCCGCGGCCCCAGCTGTCCCGGGACCTCCCGCTCGGCTTCGGCGCGATCGAGAACCTGCCCGACTTCGTGCCCCTGCTGGAACAGCTCCGCGGCAGCCTCGGCCGCCGGGACAAGAGCCTCGCCGAGAACCTGCTGCCCAGGCAGCAGCTCAAGGACCGCAACGACAACGTGCAGCGGTTGCTGCGGGTGCTCGACAGGGACGGGGCCGCCGGACTGCTCTCCGGTGCCATGGACGGCGGTGTCACCGTGGAGCTGCTGGACGGGCGCAGGACGCCGTACTGGGCGGTGTTCAAGGTGAGCCGCAACGGGCCGGGCACCCACGCCGAGACGCTGGACGAGGGCCCCGGGGACATGGAGTACATCACCTCGGCCTCGGCACAGCGGGCGAGCGGCCGGGAGAAGGGTGACGCGCGCGGGGTCGAGGCCGTGTTCGCCGGGGCCGCGAAGCCCGAGAACGGCGGCGGCCAGCTGAAGAACGTCGGCGGCGCGGCGGGACTCGGCCTCGGGTCCAGCGACGCGAAGAAGACCGCGTCCGTCGGCCGGGCCCAGCTCGGCGTCAAGACCGTCGCCGAGGCCTCGGCGCGTTCGGTGCGCATGAACGTACCGATCACGGCGTCGCTCGAACTGCACTCCTCCAAGGGCCGGTTGGGGCTGGCGCAGCTGAGCGGGCAGCAGCTGACCCACCGCATCCTGCAGAACGACCTCACGGCCCTGAACCAACTGCAACCGGTCCAGCAGGAACAGCAGCGACAAGGGCAAGAGGGGGCGGGGCGGCCGACTCCGCCCGGCCGTGAGGACGCCCGTGCCGACCGGATGGGGCCCTGGCACGCCGGCGGGGTGACGCTGCCGATGGAGGCGCAGGTCAACGGCTTCCAGGGCGCGCCGGACATCCGGAAGCTCATCGACGACACCGTGCGGGAGGCGGGCGGCAGCAAGCGGTACGGCAAGCAGGGTGACGCCGCCGCCCACGTCCAGCGCGAGGCCGTGTCCACGGAGTGGCTGATCTCGGCGCTGCCGTTGCTGACCTCCGCCGGGGTGGATCTGCCGCCGGTGCACGCGAGCGGTCTGCGGGGGCAGGACCTGCGCACCTCGCTGCACGCACGGCTGCGGGGCGGGCGGGTGCTGGGGGTCGGCGACAAGATGACGTTCGAGACGGTCGCGCAGAGCGGCCTGGACGCGCCGCGGCCCACCGGGGTGGACAGCCAGCAGTCGGCCGAGCACAGCAGGACGGCGCGGGGGATCGTCGGGGCGGGGGTCCTGAACGCCACGGAGTTCCGGTTGAACCAGCTGCTCGGCAACGTCGACGGGACCGGCAGCGCGACGGACGCGCATGCGAACGCCGCCGGGTCGATGCCGCTGCACAAGCCGAAGTTCGAGTCGGTGCTGGTGCAGTTCACGCTGGACGTGCGGGTGGTGGCGCGGGTCGCGGAACGCGGTCCCGGCGGGCGGCGGTCGGTGGGGGTACGGGAGTTCACGCTCCCGCGGCCGGTGGTGGTCCGGATGCCGGCGCCGGCGGTCCGCCGTATGCTCCGGGACCCGGCGAACGCGTCCGAACTCCGCGACCCGCAGGGCCACTTGTCCGCGAAGAAGGCGAACGCGGCAGCAACACCCTGACCGGGCCCCGCGCCCCTCAAAAGCAGGGGCGCGGGGAACTGCGCAATCCTTTGGGCCGGCCCCCACCGGCCCGCAGACGGGTCACACCGTGAACTTGACCGCTTCGAGCCACAGGTTGTTGTCCAGCGTTCCCCCGAAGATGAATCCCTCGCCCTCACCCGGCTTGTCACAGCCGAGCCCGAGCCAGCCCGCGTTGCGGACGTGCGCGTTCTGGCACACGGCCCCACCCCCGTTGTCCACGTTGATGGTGAACCCCAGCAGATTCGGCGCGTCCTTCTTCGTACTGCCGATGTAGTTGTCGATGCCGTCGGCCGCACCCGACCACGGCGCGATGTAGTGCCCCTGCCCGTTCGTCGACTCGGGGTCTTGGACGAACGCGGCGCTCGCGGTGCCCTTGGTGCCCGACACCGCGATGTTGAGGCTCTTGAGGGGCGTCTCCTCACCCACCGTGCCCGCCGTCTCGCCGTCGCAGACCGCTTCGGTCCAGCCCTTGCCCTTCACGAAGGCCCGGTAGCAGATGTGCTTCTTGTCCGGTTCCTCGGCGGCCAGTTCCTGGACGGCGGTCGCCGCGGTCCGCTCCGGGGCCTTGGTCTCCTTGTCCTCCTCGCCACCACCGCCCCCGGCTCCGGCCGCCGCCCCGCCCGCGGCCTGGGTCGGCGCGGCGGCCGGCGGCGCCGTGGGAGCGACGGTGGGCGTGCTCGGCATGGGCGGGGACGCCGTGGGACTGCTGGGCGGCAGCGTACTGATGCCGGCCTCCTGCAGCTTCTCCGTGGCCGCGCTGCGCACCTGCGGCTTGTAGGCGATCCACAGCAGCACGAAGGTGATCGCGAGTGCCATGAAGATGCCGAGGAAGGTGGCGAGCCAGCGCGGCAGGAAGCCCTTCTGGACGTACGTGCCCTCCACGTCCAGCGGGTCCACACCGGACCGTTGCACGGCCAGCGTGTACGGCTTGGACTCCTTGGACCCGAACCAGATGATCTGGCGCGGCTTCAGCGTCGTCTTCACGAACGCCGCCCGCCCCGGCTCGATCTGCACGTTCGACGGATAGATGTCGTACGACAGCTGGTCACCGTTGTCGCTGCCGCTGACAGAAGCGGTGAGCTTCGTATTGCCCAGGTTGTCGACCGCCAGCTTCGGACGGCCCCGGAAACGCCCCTTCACGGTCGGCGGGACCAACTCGGCCCGTACCTCCGTGAAGGGGGTGATCGTCAGGTTCCCCTCGGGGACCGTCGTCGCCTCCGGGTGTTCCGTCGGCGTGATCCGCACCGCGTACGGATTCGGACCCGCCGTCGCATCCGGCGTCCGCGGCGGCGCGAACGCGATGTCCACCGAACCCGTCGTCCCCGGATACAGCCGCAGCACCTGCGGCTCCACCCTCGCCCACGGCGCGAGCGGACCGACCGCCTCGAAGCGGTACTCGTCCACCACATCACCGGTGTTACGCAGACGCAGCCGCACCGTCGTACTGCCACCCGGGTCCACGGTCGCGGAGGCGGGCTCCAAGGAAGTCCAAAGGCTCACGCTGGGAACCTAAACGCCGATCCGGTGCCGAGTCAGGAAGCAGTCGGGCACGATGCGTGCCCGAACAGGCGGCACCCAATGCCCCGGGTCTCAATCCGTGTCGGTATGGATGACGAGCCACTCCTGGTCATCGGAGTTGGAGCAGTTGTACAGCGTCAGATTCGTGTCGGCCGTGCCGGTGCTGAACCCCGCCACGTCCAGACACTTGTTGTTGCTGGCGAAGTTGCGAATCCAGTAGGCGCCGCTCTCCTGCTTGTCGATCCACCACAGGTCGTTGTCCGCGGACGTGCCCACGCATTCGGACTCGAACACCCCCACCGTCACGGGCTGCGCCCCCGCCTCCGGCAGGTCCATGCAGAGCTGGTCCTTGACGTTGCGGATCACGAAGAGGTCGGTGGCACCGGGGCCCGCCTTCTTCTGGCGCACCTCCAGGTTCCAGAGCTGGTTGTCCTCCTCCACCTTCTCGGTGCAGGGGGCCTGCTGCACGCGGCCGGTCACCTTCCCCTTGTCGAAGCCGGGAAGTTCGGCGCACATCTTGGTGGTCGTGTTGCGCAGCAGGATGTTGGTCGCGGGCACCACGCTCTTGGGCTTGGGCTTCGGCTTCGGGCTTTCCCCGCCGCCACCGCCGCCACCGCCACCACCGTCGCCGGACGCCGTCGGAACGGCGGGCTCGGAAACCACCGGCTCGGCGGACGGGGTCTTCGGCGCCTCGGGGGTCAGCGTGGGGGAGGGTGCCAGCGTGCTGATGCCGGCTTCCTGCAGCTTCTCCGTGGCCGTGCTGCGCACCTGCGGCTTGTAGGCGATCCACAGCAGCACGAAGGTGAGGGCGAGTGCCATGAAGATGCCGAGGAAGGTCGCCAGCCAGCGCGGCAGGAAGCCCTTCTGGACGTACGTGCCCTCCACGTCCAGCGGGTCCACGCCCGACCGTTGCACGGCCAGCGTGTAGGGGCGGGACTCCTTGGACCCGAACCAGATGATTTGGCGCGGCTTCAGCGTCGTCTTCACGAACGCCGCCCGCCCCGGCTCGATCTGCACGTTCGACGGATAGATGTCGTACGACAACTGATCGCCGTTGTCGCTGCCGCTCACCGAAGCAGTCAGCTTCGTATTGCCCAGGTTGTCGACCGCCAGCTTCGGGCGGCCCCGGAAACGCCCCTTCACGGTCGGCGGCACCAACTCCGCCCGCACCTCCGTGAACGGAGTGATCGTCAGATTCCCCTCGGGAACCGTTGTCGCCTCAGGATGCTCCGTCGGCGTGATCCGCACCGCGTACGGATTCGGACCCGCCGTCGCATCCGGCGTCCGCGGCGGAGCGAACGCGATGTCCACCGAACCCGTCGTCCCCGGATACAACCGCAGCACCTGCGGCTCCACCCTCGCCCACGGCGCCAGCGGACCGACCGCCTCGAAGCGGTACTCGTCCACCACATCACCGGTGTTCCGCAGACGCAGCCGCACCGTCGTACTGCCACCCGGGTCCACGGTCGCGGAGGCGGGTTCGAGGGAAGTCCAAAGGCTCACTCTGGGACGCTATCCGCAGGGATGACCCGAAGTCAGGGGTCCCAGGGGCAAGGCCGCTGTCCGAGGAGGCAGGCCTCGGTGCCTCGTCACCGTCACTTGAAGAGCTGGGTGAAGTAGAACCGCCCGATCCGGTCCTGGATCTTCTTGCGGATCGTGGCGCGGTTGAACTTGCCGCCCTGCTCGACGCTGTACTGGTCCTTGTTCAGCTCCTCCACGATGGCGTTCAGGAGCTGCCGCTGGGAGCCGTCGGGGTCGTTCCCGTTGATGTACTCGACCAGCGTCTCCCAGGGCTTCGCCGGCGCGAGCCCCGCACCGACCATCGCCTCCCGGACCGCGGACGGCAGGGAGTTGTCCGTGCTGTTGTACTCGTGGCGCGGGTTGTCCCCCGCGAACTGGTTCTCGTTCACCAGCATGTTGTGGTACTCGACCAGCGCCCGCCTGCCACCGGACATGTCGACGCTGAAACCGGCCTGGTCCTGCTGGACGTGGCCCATCTCGTGCCGGACGGTCTGCTCCACGGTGAAGCCCGGGGACGGCGTGCTGTTCACGAGCAGGATCTTGTGCGACGCGATGTAGGCACCGCCGCCCGCGAGTCCCACGACCGCCGAGGCCGCGTGATGGCCCTCGCCGCCGTTCAGTGCCTGGACGCTGAGCTGGAGCTCCTCCGGGGTGAGGCCGATGCAGCTCCCGGCCGGGTAGCTGGCGAAGGGGGTGTCCGCCTGGATGCTGGGGTTGTCCGGCACCTCCACGATCTTGACGGTGCCCTCGACACCCAGCTTCTCCTGAGCCCCCCTGATCACCTCGGGGTCCAGGGCGCGCTGCACCGTCGGCTCGGGAGCACGCTGGACAGCCGGTCCGGAGGCCCGCTGGACCGTGCCCGCGAGGGCACGCTGCACCGCCGCCCCGCCGTGGCCGTGCCCGACGGCCTCCTCGGTGTCGGAGTCGAGCGCGCGCTGCACGGGCGCCGCCCCGCTCCTCGCCTGCGCCTCGATCGCCTCCGCGCGCTTCTCACCCCAGTCGCCCTGGCTGGAGACCTTCAGGCCCGAGCCGTTGTCGGTGCCGGGGACGGCACCCCTGCGCTGGTCCTTGACGTGCTGCAGTTCGTGGATGAGCGTCGGCTTGTCCTTGCCGTCCCAGACCACGTTCTCGCCGGCGGTGTACGCGCGGGCACCGATGGCCTTGGCGGACTGCAGGGCGACCGTGTCCGTGTGGAGCTTCACGGTGCTGAAGTCCTCGCCCTGGAACCAGCTCGCCGTCTCCTGGAGCAGTGAGCCGTTCATCCGGCTGCCCGGGGACTTCACGACCTGGTCCACCAGCTCG
Organism: Streptomyces sp. NPDC060205; assembly: GCF_042728395.1. Classification (NCBI taxonomy): domain Bacteria; kingdom Bacillati; phylum Actinomycetota; class Actinomycetes; order Kitasatosporales; family Streptomycetaceae; genus Streptomyces; species Streptomyces sp. NPDC060205. The sequence goes on along the minus strand of NZ_JBHWZP010000147.1, from coordinate 2,706 downwards.
CGCTGTTCGTCGGGGGTGTGGCCGCAGCCCGCACCGTGCTGGTGCTGTCTGCGCTGCACGGCCTGGGTCACCGCGGCGTTGCCCGCCGCGCTCTGCAGCGCCAGGATCCGGTCCGCGGTGGTGCCACGGTCCGTCGTCGGGCGGATCTTGACCTGATCACCACCGGCCTTCTCGGCCTCGGCTTCCTGCGCGCGCATGACGTTTCCCTCCACAGCTGATCCTCCAGCATTACCCGAAGGGGCCCGGCGCGGGGAGAGCGGCAGGGGCACCCATCGGGGCAGAACGACGGGATCAGGGGGCACATGGAGACCTCGCGCTGCCCTTGCGGGCAGGGAGTTTGCCCCCGATCAGGTACCGCAGGACGTTTCAACGAACGCCCGCGCGCGTGAGAGTCGGAGCAGACCTGTCTCGTACCCCGAGGAGAGCAGAGCATGCCGTCCTACCTGTCGCCCGGCGTTTACGTCGAGGAGGTGGCCAGCGGCTCGCGTCCCATCGAGGGAGTGGGCACGTCGGTGGCGGCCTTCGTGGGGCTCGCCCCGCACGGCCCGCTGAACGAGCCGACGCTGGTGACCAACTGGTCGCAGTACGTCGCGGCCTTCGGTGCCTTCACCGACGGCTACTACCTCGCGCACTCCGTGTACGGGTTCTTCAACAACGGCGGCAGCGCCGCGTACGTCGTGCGCGTCGGCGGCGCGTCCGACGGCTCCGCCGAGAACGGCGCGTCCGCGAACGGCGCCCCGGCGGCCGTCTCCGGCTCCGCGGCCCGCGCCGCGCTCACGGCCGGCGAGCCGAAGCAGCTCGGCACCTTCAGCGTCACCGCGGTCGCGGGCGGCTCGCTCAGCGTCGAGGTCGCGGACCCCGAGGGCGAGGGCCCCGCCGAGCGCTTCAAGCTGATCGTCAAGGACGGCGACAAGCCCGTCGAGTCCTTCGACGTGACCGCCAAGAAGGGCGGCCGCAACTACGTCGTCACGCAGGTGAAGGAGCGCTCCAAGCTCATCACCGTGCAGGAGGCCGCGCCCACCGCGCAGCTGGCGCGCCCCGAGAACCAGACGGTGGCCCTGGCCGCCCCGTCGGCCGCCTCGTCCAACTCCCCCGCCGTACCTGCCGGTTCGGACGAATCGCACCCGGGCCCGGCCCAGTACCTCGGCGACTCCGCCGACCGCACCGGCTTCGGCGGCCTGGAGGCCGTGGACGAGATCTCCATGGTCGCCGTCCCCGACCTGATGGCCGCCTACCAGCGCGGCGCGATCGACCTGGAGGCCGTCAAGGCCGTCCAGCTCGGTCTGATCGCGCACTGCGAGCTGATGGGCGACCGCGTCGCCGTCATCGACCCGCCGCCCAGCCTGAACGCCCGCGAGATCCGTGTCTGGCGTCAGGAGACCGCCGGTTACGACTCCAAGTACGCGGCCCTGTACTACCCCTGGGTGAAGGTCTTCGACCCGGCGTCCGGCCAGTCCCGGCTGACCCCGCCGAGCGGTCACGTCGCCGGCATCTGGGCCCGCAACGACTTCGAGCGCGGTGTGCACAAGGCGCCCGCCAACGAGGTCGTGCGCGGCGCGGTGGACCTAGAGCTGCAGATCACCCGCGGCGAGCAGGACCTGCTCAACCCCATCGGCGTCAACTGCATCCGCGCCTTCCCGGGCCGCGGCATCCGCGTCTGGGGCGCCCGCACCATGTCCTCGGACCCGGCCTGGCGCTACCTGAACGTCCGCCGGTACTTCAACTACCTGGAGGAGTCGATCCTGCTCGGCACCCAGTGGGTGGTGTTCGAGCCGAACGACCACAACCTGTGGGCCCGGATCCGGCGCAACGTGTCGGCGTTCCTCGTCAACGAGTGGCGCAGCGGCGCCCTCTTCGGCCAGCGGCCGGAAGAGGCGTTCTACGTCAAGTGCGACGAGGAGACCAACACCCCGGAGTCGGTCGACCTCGGCCGCGTGATCTGCGAGATCGGCATCGCGCCCGTCAAGCCCGCCGAGTTCGTGATCTTCCGCCTGGCCCAGTTCTCCAGCGGCAGCGGCGAGCTGGAGGAGTAGGCACCGCCTGCCTCCGCGGTCAGCCCCCGTACGGCTTCCGTTAGCCCTCGTACGTCACAGACAAGAACCCTCAGAAGGACAGAGAACAGATGAGTCTCAGCCCGGGTGACGCCCTCACTTCACATAATTTCGGTCTCCAGATCGACGGCGTGATGGTCGAGTACCTCGCCGAGGTCAACGGCCTCAGCATCGAACAGGACGTCATCAAGCACCTGTCGAACTCGGCGCAGGGCAGGCCCGAGGTCAGCCTCATGCCCGGCGTGCAGAAGGACGGTCAGTGCACCGTCGTGCGCGGTATGACGCAGTCGCCGGCCTTCACGACCTGGATCAACGACTCGATCACGGGCCAGATGAGCACGGCCCGCAAGAACGCGTCGATCATCATGATGGATTACCAGAACAACCCGGTGAAGCGTTACAACATGCGCAACGCCTGGTGTTCCAAGATCGACGCGAGTGCGCTCAAGGCCGGCGAGGCCCAGGCGCTCACCGAGACCGTGACCATCGTCTTCGAAGAACTGGTCATCGAGTAATGCGCCGTACTGCTGCCAGGGCGGGCGCGGGCCCGGTCGTGGACGCACCGGTGCCGGAGCCGGTGGCGGCGCCGGAGCAGAATTTTGCTCCGGCGCCCCCCGCCGCTCCGGCGCCCGCGCCCGCGCCGGTGGCACAACAG
>NZ_JBHWZP010000146.1:0-22879 GCF_042728395.1 Streptomyces sp. NPDC060205 | reverse complement strand
CGGGAATACGGGGTGCGGACCACTGCCGTGTCAGCCGCTGTGTCAGCCTCGATAGGTGCGCACGTAGTCGAAGCGGGCCGTCGCACCGGCCGTGTTGAGCGACACCAGGCCGATCCGCAGCGGCTGCTCGTCCGGCAGGGCCCACACGCCGGTCCATGTCCAGTGCACGCCGTCGGTGCTGGTGGCGGCCCGTACCTCGTGTTCGCCGCCCGCCTTGTCGGCGTGGTACGCCAGCCGCATCCAGAGCGTCCGGGCGGGCGGTCCGCCGAACATCGGGCCGTAGGCCACGGCGGTCGGCGGTGTGGTCGTGGGCCGGGCGCCCTCCTTCGCGAACTCGGTCACATGGGTGACCTTCCCGTCGGTGTGGCTCACCGGCAGCACCGAGTGGACCAGCTTGAAGTACCGGTCGTCGCTCCCGTACAGCACCAGCCCGGCCTGCTGATTGCCCGGACCGTTCGCCAGATCGAGCTTGGTCTCGACCGTGAAGTCACCGGACGGCGCGGGGCGGGTGAGGACCGACGCGGTGTTCGTGCCGAGATGCAGTTCGGCGTTCTGCGTCGGCCAGGACAGGACGCCCTCGCCGGTCGTCGCACCGGCGGCCGGACCGCGGACCCAGGACCAGTCGGAGGACAGTGTCGCGGAGTCGAACTCGTCGCTGTAGGCGCGCAGTCGCGTGCCCGGCCGGGGATCGTCCACTCGCCGTGTGACCGGCTCGTACAGCTTCACGGCGCCCACGTTGTCGGCGGTCGCTCCGTCCCCGAGGGCGGCGGTGCCGACCTTCCCGGCCCGCGCGGCAGCCGCCGGTACGGTACGGGTCTGGACGGCGACGGCGTCGTGCAGCCGGTCCGCGCTCACCTCGACGGTGAGTCGGTTGCCGCGCAGCTCGGCCGCCACGTTGCGCCAGGCGTCCCACTGGTAGCCGGAGGGGAGCGCGGTGACTTGCTGCCCGGCGCTGACACCGTTCACCCGTACGTCGGTGACCAGGGCGTTGCGGGTTCGGTCGAGCCAGGCCACGACATGGTTCGCGGGGTTCTTGTAGGCGAGGACCAGACCGGCCGACCCGCCCGCCGAGGTGACCCGGAGATCGGCTTCGGCGCGTACCCGGGCGGGAGCGTTGTCCGAGGAGACGAGGAAGGCCGGGTCGGTGGCGCTGCCGGAGTGGGTGACGAAGGTGCCGGGGTCCTGCTCGGTGGCCGTCGCCCAGGCCTTCGTACCGGAGCCCTGTGCCTGCCAGCCGGCCGGCGAGCCGTCGTTGAAGGTGCTGCCCGTCTTCCAGGCGGTGACGGGTACCTCGGTGCCGTCGGAGGAAGGGCCGGCGCCGGCCCGGACGACGGGCCAGCCGTCGATCCAGTCGAGGCGGTCGACCAGCATCGGACGCCTGCTGAGGGTGCGGTCGATGCCCGGTACGAGGTCCAGGTCGGGGTCGTCGGCGGGTATCGCGTGGTAGACGAGCCAGTCCTGCCCGGCCAGGTCGGTCTGCAGCGCGTTGTGGCCGGGCCCGATCCAGCGGTCGCTGGAACCGACGACGATGCCGCCCTTGCTGACGGGGGACATCAGGTCCACACCGCGGTCGTCGGTGAAGGGCCCGGTCGGACTGGTGGAGCGGCCCACCTTGACCTGATAGCCGCTGTACGCGCCGTCGCAGCAGCCCGCGTCCGAGTAGAAGAGGTAGTAGAAACCGTCGCGGCGGACGACGAAACCGCCCTCCATACGGCGGCCCTGGGCGACCTCGGTGACCGTGCCCTCGATCCGGGTCCGGTCACCGTTCATGCGCGCCACGCAGATCGTGTCGTAGCTGCCCCAGTACAGGTACGGCTGTCCGCCCACGTCGGTGAACTGCGCCTGGTCGATGTCACCGGTCGCACAGCCGCTGTCCGCCGGGAGCACGGCGCCCGCGTCGGTCCAGGGCCCGGTCGGCGTGGGCGCGGTGGCCACCCCGACGGTGTCCTGGTTCGGCACCGAGTAGAAGAGGTTGTAGTGGCCGTCCGTGTACCGGATGTCGGGTGCCCACAGCCGGGAGCCGCCGTGCCAGGCCGGCTGGGTCCGCGGGGTGAACACCTCGCCCGCGTACGTCCAGTGGGTGAGGTCGGCCGACCTCAGGATCGGCAGCATGCGTTCGGCGGTCTGGCCCTGGGTCTGGAAGACGGGGTTCTGGGTGCCGTAGGCGTACCAGAAGCCGTCCTTGCCGCGGATCACCGCCGGATCGGGGAAGGTGTCGACCGTGCCGGCCGTCACCGGATTGGTGTACGTGGACGCCCGTGCGGGGGAGGCACTGGCGGTCCCGGCGGGCGGGAGGACCGCGAGCAGGAGGCCGGCGAGTGCGGTGACGACCTGCGCGGTGCGACCCGCTCTTCGGTTCACTCTCATTCGGTTCACGGGGGTGAGACCTCACTGCTCGAAGGGGATTCGAAGGAGCTCAGGGTCGGGTCGTAGTCGGAGGTGCCGATGTCGTACATGGACGTCATCCAGTGGTGGAAGTTGTCGCCGCGCTCCCGCAGCAGGTCGTACAGACGCCGCATCAGACGCCGTCGCACGGACTCCAGTTCGGGGTCCGGGTAGCGGTTGGTCAGCTCGTGCGGGTCGCTTTCGAGGTCGTACAGCTCGTTGACCGAGTCGGGATTGACGACCAGCTTGTAGCGGTCGTCGCGCAGCATGCGCTGAGGGTAGGGGAAGTGGTGGCCGTGGAACTCGGCGAGCAACTCCTCGGGCCACTCGGGGTGTTCGCCGCGCACCAGCGGCAGCAGACTGCGGCTGTCGGTGGCCGGTTCCGGGTCGCAGCCCGCAAGTTCCAGGATGGTCGCCGTGCAGTCGGTGAGACTGGCGAACTCCCCTCGCTCCTGCGGCTGTTGGCCCGGCACGCGAACGATTCCGGGGATGCGGTAGATGTCCTCGTACATCGCCGGACCCTTGTCGTGCAGCCGGTGGGCGCCGGTGAACTCGCCGTGGTCGGCGGTGAAGAACACCGAGGTGTCGTCTTCCAGGCCGAGTTCGTCGAGCCGGGTGAGGATGCGGCCGATCTGCTCGTCGACGAGGGTGACGTAACCCCAGTACACGGCGATGAGTTTGCGGGTGACGTCGAGCGGCATGGTGTCGAAGGTCCAGTGCGCGCTGTAGTTGCGCTGCACGGGCGGTTTGCCCTCGAAGGTCTCCGCGATCGAGGCGGGCAGTTCGACGAGTTCCGGGTCGTAGAGGTCGTAGTAGGAGTCCGGCAGCAGATACGGCAGATGCGGGCCGAAGAAGTGGGTGGCCAGGTAGAAGGGGCGGCCGTCGGCCGCGTACTTCTCCAGGAGTTCGATGGCGCGGGTCGCCAGGTAGTACTCGAAGGTCGCCTCCACCGGCTGCTGGAGGCGCGCGGCGAGCAGGTTGCCCGGGTTGCCGTTGGGAGTGGTCCCGCGCACCGGATCGGTGATGCGGTACGGCGGGAGGTCCCGTTCCTTGAGATAGGCGAGGTAGTCGGGGTGGTCGACGGGGTTGTGCCAGCCCGGCAGGTCCGGCCCCTCGAAGCCGTAGGAGGCGGCGTTGCGATGGGTGCCCACATGCCACTTGCCGACCAGGCCCAGCTGATAGTCGCGTTCGGCGAGCGCGGCGGGGAAGGTGAAGGCGTCCTCGGCCAGGTCCTCCAGATAGCCGACGTTGCGCTCGTGGTTGGCGAGCAGCTTGTGCCGGAAGGGGGCCTGACCGGTGAGCAGACTGGCCCGGGCCGGGGTGCAGATCGCAGTGGGCGTGTAGAAGCGGTCGAAGCGCGTGCCGGTGGCGGCGAGCCGGTCCAGGTTCGGGGTGGCGACATGCGGATTGCCGTAACAGCCCAGCGTGTCCACGCGGTGCTGGTCGGTCATCAGGAAGAGGAGGTTCACGCGGCGGCCTTCGTGTAGACGTCGCCCGCGTAGAACGAGGTCGCGGCCGGGGCCTTCTTCAACTGGCCGGTGCTCACGAAGAAGTCGCTCATGCCGTCCAGCCACTCGCCGACCGTGCCGTCCTTCGTCTTCGCGACGAGTTCGGCGGTCGTCAGCGTCTCGACGTGACTCGCGTCCGCCTTCACCTTGTCCTCCGGCAGCTTCAGCAGCGCGGCGGTGAGCTTCACCGACTCCTCGGGGTGCGCGGCACGCCAGTCGTTGGCCTCCTGGAGCACCTTGACGACCTTCGCCTCGGCGGGCCCCTTCTTCCCGCCGGTAACGAACGCCGTGGGGAACGAACCCCCGATGTCCTTGGTGCTCGCCACCTCGACCAGGTCCGGCACCTTCTGCTTGATGGTGTCGATGAGCGGATAGTTGATCCCGGCCCCGTCGATCTGCCCGGAGGAGAACGCCGAGACGATGGTCGGCGCGTCCATGGCGACCTTCTTGATGTCGTCCATCGTCATCCCGGCCTCACGCAGGGCGAGTTGGAGGATCATCTCGCCGGACGTCCCTTCCGGCACGCCGACCTTCTTCCCCTTCAGCCCGGCGATCGAGGTGATCCCGGGCTTGGCGATCACACGGTCCGCATAGGTCAGCGTGTCGATCGCGACCACCCGCGCCTTCCCCGAGGCGGGCAGCCACAGCGCACCGGGACCGATGTACCCGTAGTCGAGATCCCCACTGCCCAGCGCCTGGATCTGAATGGGCCCATTGACGAAGGTCTTGTACGAGGCGGACAGGCCGTGCTTCTTCCACAACCCCTGGTCGTCGGCGATGGCCAGCAGACTGGCCCCGTTGTAGTCGGCGATGTACCCGAACCGGATCCTGGTCCCGCCACCGCTGTCGCCGTCGTCCGAGGAGCAGGAGGACACGGAGAGTGCGAGTGCTGTGGCGGAGAGCGAGGTGAGGAGGGTGCGACGGGACATGCTCATGACGCTGAGCCTTTCGTTTCGTTTCGTTGCTTTGAGCCCGCTGGCGTCTACTTCCAGCCCGTCCGGCGTTTGAGGACGAGCGCGAAGCGCGATTACGGGGGCGAGGGGCGCAGCCCCATGCAGTGACGGGGAGGGTAGGGGCGGCGGGGGCGCGGAAATTCGCAGCCGACAGTCGGTCAGGTCACCGGGGCCACCGAGCCCACCGGTTCCTGGTGATACACCGCATGCCAGACCTCGTTGCGGATGCGAGCGAATTCGGGGGACAGCCGCAACTCCTCCGTCCGCGGATAGGGCAGATCCACCTCGACGACCCGATGAACACGCCCCGGCCGAGCCGCCATCACCACGACACGCCGCGCCAGATAGACCGCCTCGTCGACGTCATGCGTGACGAAGAGAACGGTCCGCCGTTCCTGCGTCCACGTGTCCAGCAGCTGGTCCTGCATCTGCACCCGCGTGAGCGCGTCCAGCGCACCGAACGGCTCGTCCATCAGCAGGACTTCAGGGTCGACGGCATAGGCCCGGGCGATCGCACAGCGCTGCTTCATGCCACCGGACAGCGTCTTGGGCAGCGCGTCGGCGAAGTCGGTGAGCCCGACGAGCTCGATGGCATGGTCGGCCTTGCGGCGCCGCTCGGCGGCGGACAGGGACGTGAGCTTGAGCCCGAACTCGACATTGCCGCGCACGGTGAGCCAGGGGAAGAGCGCGTACTGCTGGAAGATGACACCGCGCTCGGGGCCGGGCCCCGTCACGACGGCTCCGTCGACCAGGACCTGCCCGGTGGTCGGTTCGGCGAGCCCGGCCGCCAGGTTCAGCAGTGTCGACTTGCCGCAGCCCGAGGGCCCGACGACCGTGACGAACTCGCGGTCGGCGATGTCGAGCGACACCGCGTCCAGGGCGGTGAACTCCCCCTGCTTCAAGGGGAACGTCTTGCCGGCGCCCCGGAAGGAGATCTTGGCGTCGGCCGCGTCAGCCGCGTTGACCGCGTCGGCCGCGTTGACCGCGTCGGCCGTGATGACCGCGCCGGAGGCGTTGGACGCGTCGGACGCGTCCGACTTACCGAGTGAGGGTTTCATCGCCGCTCCTGCCAGGCCGTCAGATGGCGTTCCGCGCGCAGCAGCAGCCGGTCCATCACCAGACCGATGACCCCGATGCTGATCAACCCGACGAAGATCGTCGGCAGGTCGTAGTAGGTCTGCGCGTGCATCATCTCGTAGCCGAGGCCCTTGTCCGCGGCGATGAGTTCGGCCGCGACGACCGTGGCCCAGGAGGCCCCGAGTCCGATGCGCATACCGACGAGCAGGAACGGGGTGGCGGCCGGAACGACCACCTTGAGGAAGATCACGCGGTCCTTGGCGCCCAGCACGCGGGCCGCGTTGACGAGCGTGCTGTCCACGCCTATCACCCCCTGGAACGCGGCGACCACACTGGACAGGAACGCCGCCAGGAAGATGACGAAGACCTTGGGCGTCTCACCGATGCCCATGGTCACGATGGCGAGGGGGATGATCGCCAGCGGTGGCACGGTCCGGAAGAACTGCACGTACGGTTCGAGCAGACCGCGGGCCAGCGGGTACCAGCCCATCAGGAACCCGACGGGCACGGCGAGCAGGGTGCCCAGGGCGAAGCCGAGGAAGACCCGGCGCAGGCTCGCCAGCGCGTCCTCGCCGAGTGTGCCGTCGCCCGCCATGTCCAGGGCGCGGGAGCCGACCGACAGGGGCCCCGGCACGTCGACCAGATGGGCCGAGGTGGCCCCGGCCCACACGGCGATGCCCAAGGCGAGTGCCGCCAGGTTGAGCACGAACGAGGGCACGGTCCGGGGCCGGCGCCGCCGGCCGGACGTGGCGGGCGTCTTCTCGGGGCGCTCGTCGGGTGCGATGAGCACGGTCATGGCGACCTCGGCGGTACGGGGACGGTCACGGTCACTCCACGGAATTCGGTGTGTGATAGCGGGTGAGCAGGGGGGAGTCGTGCAGGACCAGCGCGATGGCGCCGAGCGCGCCGCCCACCTCGCCGAGCGTGGCAGGACGCAGATCGATGTCCGGCCGGGAGACCGGCATCAGATGGGCGGACAGGGCGCGTTCGACGGGCTCGAAGAGAGCGGGTCCGGCCTCGGCGAGTTCGCCGCCGAGCACCGTGACATGGGGGCCGACCGCGTTGCACACGGCCGCGAGGACGGTCCCCACCCGGGTACCGACTCCGTCCAGCACACGGCGAGCGGCCGGGTCCGTGGGCAGCGCCGCGAGGAAGCCGTCCAGATCACCGGCGCCGGGATGGGCGTCGAGGACGGCGCCGATCGAGGCGACCGTCTCCAGGCAGCCGTCCTTGCCGCACGAACATCGGCGCCCGTCCGGTTCGGCCGTGATGTGGCCGAACTCGCCGGACAGTCCACGGGCACCCCGGTGCAGGGCGCCGCCGACGACCAGCCCTCCGCCGACGCCGTGCGACAGCCGCAGATACAGCACGTCCTGCACACCGGCCGCCGCTCCCCACGTCGCCTCGGCCAGCGCCGCCAGCCGGGTGTTGTTGTCCAGCAGCACGGGTACGCCGAAACGCTTGCGCAGCAGTACCGGCAGGTCCTCGTGGGGCCGGGGTGCGCCGGCCGCGGGATCGCCGGGTCGTTCGGCGGCGCGGGTGCCGGTGGTGGTAGCGGTGCCGGCGGCCGGGGTTCCGGTGGCCATGCCGCTGCCGGGGGAGGCGCCGGTCGCCGGCGCGTCGTGCACCGGGCCGACCACGCCCACCCCGATGCCGCTGAGCGCCCCGAGACGCAGGGTGCCCCCGGCGAGCCCGCCGACCAGCCGTGCGGCGAGGTCGACCCGCTTCTCCCAGGACAGACCCGCGCCGTGCGCCGCGCTCGCGGAACCGATCACCTCGTGGGCGACGTTGACCGCAGCGACGTGCACCGCACGCCGTGCGAAGTCGATGCCGATGGCGTGGCCCGCGTCCCGGTGGAGGGTCAGGGTCTCGACCGGCCGGCCGCGGCGGCGCTCGGCGGGGGCGGGCGCCGTGGCCACGACGGCTCCGCTGTCCACCAGGGCGGACACGATGTCGTACAGGGTCGTACGGGACAGCCCTGTCAGCCGCCCCAGCTCGGCCCTGTTGAGCGGGCCGTGGGTGCGCATCTGCCGCAGGACGAGTTCCTCGTGACCACGGCGCAGCCGTGCCAGGGGACCCTCGTGGTCGTGTGCCATGCGGCACAGGATGCGGACTCGGCTCCTTTTACGTCAACAGTCCGGAATAAATCAGTGCGCGCGGGGTCAAGCTCCGTACGGCCATGAACGTGCAGGTCAGCGTGCTGTTGGAAGCCGTCCTGCGAGGCGGTCACGTTTCATGAGGCTGCAATGTTGCGGTCACCGAGCGAGGGCCGACCGTACTCGGAGGGACCCCGGAAAGGGTCCCTCAGGCGTCCCACGCACAGCGGAAGCCGAGGTTGCCCGTACTGCTGTCGGGCGTGTTGGCCGTACGGGCGGCGACGCGGTAGCGGTTGCAGTACGAGCTGTGGCAGAGGTACGAGCCACCGCGCATGACACGGGAGGTGCCCTGCGACGGGCCCTTCGGGTCGGTGCGCGGGCGCTCGGTGTGCCGCGTGCCCCACCGGTCGGCGCACCACTCCCACACGTTCCCGGACATGTTGAACAGCCCGTGCCCGTTGGGCTCGTACGCGTCCACCGGCGCCGTCCCCCGGTAGCCGTCCTCGGCGGTGTTCTTGGTCGGGAAGTGCCCCTGCCAGATGTTGCAGCGGTGCTCACCCCCCGGCGTCAGCTCGTCCCCCCACGGGTAGCGGTTCTGCACCAGACCGCCCCGCGCCGCGTACTCCCACTCGGCCTCGGTGGGCAGCCGTGCCCCGGCCCAACGGCAGTAGGCCGCGGCGTCGTTCCAGGAGAGGTGCACCACCGGGTGGTCGCCGCGGCCGGCCACCGAACTGCCCGGCCCCTCCGGAGTCCGCCAGGTCGCGCCCTCGACCCCGCACCACCAGGGCGTCTGAGGCGGCCGGGCCGCGCCCCGCCGCAGGGCGGCGGGCAGGAATCCGGCGAAGACGAACGACCAGCCGAAGCGCTCCGCCTCCGTGACATGACCGGTCGCCTCGGCGAAGCGGGCGAACCGGTCGTTGGTCACGGCATGGGCGTCGATCCGGAAGGGCGAGAGGACGACCTCGCGCACCGGTCCCTCGCCGTCGTCGGGGAAGCCGTCCGTGTCCCGGGTCCCCATCAGGAAGGAACCGCCGCTCAGCAGCACGCTCGCCTGACGGTCCCGGTCCCGCGCCTCGTCCACCGCGCGGTCCGCCGAGGCGTGGACCGTGGCACCGAGCGAGAGTCCTGGCGTGCCCCGGTCGACCGAGGGCGCGCAACAGCTCCTGGACTCCGCCTCGTCCACCCGGCCTCCCTCTTGAAGTGATCTCCGTTCGAGGCTACGGCACCCGGAAGGAGTCGATCATCGCGGTCTCCGTCCAGGTCGTGGCCCGGGAAAGCGCCTCGGACCGCGCGAAGTGGCAGGGGTCCTGGCGCTGCCTGATGCTGGGCTATACAGGCCATCCAGGTGCGCTGTCGAGTCATCTTCCGGGCGTTTGTCGACAGACGTGCTGGGCAATCGGGACGAAGCGTTTCAGACGGACAAAGTGCAGGAGGCCCGCGTGAACGCCACGCCCCCCGAAGTGACCGACCCCGTGCGCTCCCCGGAGCTGCGGACGGCGCATCTCTTCGCCCAATTCGTCGAGCGCGAGGCCTCCGGTGTGCCTCTGCCGGGCCGGTCGACGGCTCATCGTTTCGCCGTCCTGAGCGCGCTGGGGCGCCGGGACCTGTCCCTTGCGCGGCTCGCGGAAGGACACCTGGACGCGGCGGCGATCCTGCACGAACTGGACGACTCCCTGCCCACCGAAAAGGAGCGGTGGGGAGTGTGGGCCGCGCGCCCGCCGGGCCCCGGTGTGCACGCCACCCGCAGCGACCGGGGGTGGCGGATCAGCGGCGTCAAGCCCTACTGCTCGGGAGCCCGCAGCTGCACCCACGCCCTGGTCACCGCGGACGCCGACGACGGCTACCGGCTGTTCGCCGTCGCCCTGGACCACCCGGGCGCACGGGCCGTGGAAGGAACCTGGCCGGCGATCGGCATGGCCGGCAGCGACAGCCTGGACATGTCCTTCACCGACGTGCCCGCGCGAGCCGTCGGCGAGGTGGACGGGTACATGCTGCGCCCCGGTTTCCAGCACGGGGGAATCGGGGTGGCGGCCTGCTGGCTCGGTGGTGCGCACGCGGTCGCCGCGCCGCTGTACGGGCGCGCGGCGGCGGGGCAGCTGAACGGCCACGCGGCCGCGCACCTCGGAGCGGTCGACATGCTGCTGCACACCGCCGACACCGTGCTGCGCCAGGCGGGCGACGCCATCGACGCCGACCCCTTCGACGTACGCGAGGAAGCGCGGGTACGCAGCCTGCGGGTGCGGGCCCTGGCCGAAAAGGTGTGCACGGAGGTTCTGGAACACGTCGGACGTGCCACGGGCGCCGGGCCGCTGTGCCGCGACGAACGGCACGCCCGCGCGGTGGCGGACCTGACGGTCTACGTGCGCCAGCACCACGCCGAGTCGAACCTCGCCGAACTGGGCCGCCTGGCCACCACGGACTTCCCGGCCGCGTCGGCCACCACGGACTCCGCGAACGTCACGAACCCCTTGGCCGCCACGGGCCCCGCGGCCTCCACGGATCCTGCGGCCAACGTGGCCAACGTGGCCAACGTGGCCAACGTGGCCAACGTGGCCAACGTGGCCAACGTGGCCAACGTGGCCAACGCGGCCAACGCGGCCACCGCGGCCAACGCGGACCCTACGATCACCGCGGCGGAGGCGGCGCGATGAGCTCGCCGCAGACGGCCGACGGGCTGACCGTCGACGAGCTGCCCGCCGAGCAACAGACCGTCGACGGTCTGCCCCTCGACGACGTGACGGCCGACGACGTGACGGCCGACGACGCGACGGCCGGCGACGTGACGGCCGGCGACCTGGCCGCCCGCGAGAAGGCCGCCGCCGCGACCAGGCAGGCAGCCGCCGCCGCGATCGACGCGCGAGGCACCGACGAGGCCGACTGGCAGGACGCGCGCCTGCCGGACCGCCTGCCGCGCCTGGCCCTCCCGGCGGGCCCCGTCGTCGTGGTGGCCGCCCACCCCGACGACGAGGTCCTGGGCTTCGGCGGCACGATCGCCGCCCTCCTCCAGGCGGGTGTGGAGGTCCACACCGTGTGCCTGAGCGACGGGGAAGCCTCGCACGGCCCCGGTACGCCCGCCGCGCGGACGCGGCTGGCCGCCCGGCGCCGAGGCGAACTGTCCGCGGCGCTGCGAGAGCTGGGCACACTGCCCGACCCGGTGTACGCGGGCCTGCCCGACACCGCCCTCGGCGAGCCCGAGCACGAGAACGCGGCCCGTGCCGTGATCGGCGAACTCCTGGACACCGTCGGAGCGGCCCTGTGCGTGGCCCCGTGGGAGGACGACCTGCACAGCGACCACGAGGCCGCAGGCCGCGCCGCTCGGCGCGCGGGCCGGGCCGGCTCCACGCCGGTGTGGTCCTACCCGGTGTGGATGTGGCACTGGGCCCGCCCCGACGACCGCCGCGTGCCCTGGCACCGGGCCGCCGTTCTGCCTCTCCCCGAGCCGGTGATCGAGCGCAAGAAGGCGGCCCTGGCACGCTTCACCAGCCAGCTGGAACCGCGAGGCGCGGGCATCCCGCCGGTGCTGCCGACGGCGGAGATCGCCCACCACACCCGCACCTTCGAGACGGTGATCCGGTGAACGCGCCCGCGGACACCGACGCCGGCACCGCCGGGGCCGCGGCTCCGGGGACAACCCGCGCGAACACCTCGGCGAACACCCCCGCGCGCTACTTCGACGACCAGTACGCCCGGGCCGCCGACCCCTGGCACCTCGGTGAGCGCTGGTACGACCGGCGCAAATACACCCTGACGGTGGCGGCGCTGCCCCGCCCCCGTTACGCGCGGGCCTTCGAGCCGGGCTGTTCGGTGGGCGTGCTGACCGAGCTGCTGGCCGCCCGCTGCGAGCGCCTGCTCGCAACCGACCGCATCGCCTCGGCCGTCGAGTCCACCGCTCGGCGCACCGCGGGCCTGGACCACGTCACGGCGCGACGGATGACCGTGCCAGAGGAGTGGCCCGAGGAGCCCTTCGACCTCGTGGTGCTGTCGGAACTCCTCTACTACTTCGACACCGACACCCGTACGCGGCTGGTCCGGCAGAGCGTGGAGAGCCTGGACGAGGGCGGTCACCTCGTCACCGTGCACTGGAACCACCCGGTCGCCGAGCACACCTGCGCGGGCCGCGACATCGCCGGCCACCTCGACAGCCTGAGCGGCCTGCGACCGCTGGCGCGCTACGACGATCCCGACTTCACCCTCACCGTCCACGAGCGCGGCCGGGGCCCGGGACAGGCGCTCTCTGCTGCCCGCGCGGAAGGTCTGGCGTGAGGTCTCGCACCAAGGCCCGTACGAGGGCGCGTACCAAGCCTCGTATCAAGCCTCGTACGACGTCTCGTATGGCGACCCGTACGCGGCCCTCCGCCGTGGCCGTCGTCGTTCCCGCGCACGACGAGGAACGCCGTATCGCCGCCTGTCTGCGCAGTCTGCGCGTGGCCGCCGCCCAGGTGGCACCGCTGCCGGTGGTGATCGTGGTCGTCGCGGACGCCTGCACGGACGCGACAGCGCGGCTGGCCGCCCGTGCGGGAGCCCATGTCGTGGAGACCCGCAGCCGCAATGTCGGAGTCGCGCGGGCGGCCGGCGTCGACCGGGCGCTGGAACTGCTGGCCGACGCCGGCCGGGGCGTGTGGCTGGCCATGACCGACGCCGACACCACCGTGCCCCCGGCCTGGCTCGCCCACCAGGTCGCCCGGGCGGGGGAGGGCCACGACGCGGTCCTGGGCACCATCCGGCTCGCCCCCGCCGCGGCCGATCCCCTCCTGGTGGCCCGCCACGACGCCGCCTACTTCCGCACCCGCCGGTTCCACGGGGCAGGGGGAGCGTGGCAGCACCCGCACGTCCACGGCGCGAACCTGGGCGTGTCCGCCGCGGCCTATCTGCGGGTGGGCGGCTTCGCCCCGCTGCCCACGGGCGAGGACCGCGACCTCGCGGCCCGCCTGGTCTCGACGGGCCACCGTGTCGCCCGCACGGACCGGCACCCCGTGCACACGGCCGCGCGCCTGCGGGGCAGGGCCCCCGGAGGACTCGCGGACCTCCTCGCCTCCCTGTGCCCCACCGCGGAGCCGAACGCCGCGCCCATCGGTGCGGATGAGGCCGGGGTGGATTGCGTTTGCGCACCAGGGGTACCGGGAGGGGGCAAATCAGTACGAGACATACCCGTACGCAACCTATGAGCCGTACGCGATGTGCGCACTGCACGAGTCGTGCGAAATGTACAGAATGCACGAGACAGGAGACATGGACATGGCTTCTCAGGCCACCCCCCGCTACACCGTCCCGGGCCTCACGGTGGAGAACGCCTCCACGCTCATCGACCTGCTGCAACTGCGGCTGCATGCCCTCAACGATCTCCACCTCACGCTCAAGCACGTCCACTGGAACGTGGTGGGGCCGCACTTCATCGCCGTCCACGAGATGCTCGACCCCCAGGTCGACCGCGTACGGGACATGGCCGACGATGTCGCGGAGCGCCTCGCGGCCCTCGGCGGCGTCGCCCACGGCACTCCCGGCACGCTGGTCGAGGAGCGTACGTGGAAGGACTACAGCGTGGAGCGGGCGGACGCCATCGCCCACCTCGGCGCGCTCGACGTCGTCTACACGGGCCTGATCCAGGACGTGCGCTCCGCGGTCGAGACAGCGGGCGACCTCGACCCCGCCACCGAGGACCTGCTGATCGAGCAGCTGCGGGACCTGGAGCAGTTCCAGTGGTTCGTACGGGCGCACCTGGAGACCGCGGGCGGCACCCTCAGCACGGCCGACGCCACCACCGAGGCAGGCGCCGCCGAGAAGGCCTCCAAGTCCTGACGGACCCGCCACGCAGACGTATCACGCCGACGCATCACGCAGACACAGCACGCGGACACACCGCGCCGCATCGCAGCGAGAGAAAGGCTCACCAAGATGTCCGAGAAGCCGCTCAACGGTCACCGGGTCCTGGTGCTCGTCACCAACTACGGAGTTGAGCAGGACGAGCTGGTGGTGCCGGTCCGCCGGCTCCGGGAGAACGGGGCGGACGTCACCGTCGCAGCCGTGAGCTCGGATCCCATCGAGACGCTGGTGGGTGACAAGGACCCCGGAGAGACGGTGGACCCCACCACGACGCTCGACGCGCTGGACGCCGCCGCGTACGAACTGCTGCTGCTCCCCGGGGGCACCATCAACGCCGACCAGCTCCGGCTGCAGAGCAAGGCCTTGGAGACGGTCAAGGCGTTCGCGTCGTCGGGTCGCCCCATCGCCGCCATCTGCCACGGTCCCTGGGCCCTGGTGGAGGCCGACGTCCTGAACGGCAAGACGCTGACGTCGTTCCTCTCCGTGCGCACCGACATCCGCAACGCGGGTGCCAAGGAATGGGTGGACGAGGAGGTCGTGAGCGACAGCGCGAGCGGCTACACCCTGGTCACCTCGCGGACGCCGAAGGACCTCGACGCATTCGTGGCCGCTGTCGGCAAGGCCCTGGTCGGCTCCTGAGCCCCACCCGGCGGTACGCCGACCCCACCCACAGCCATCGGCCCGACAGCCCCCAGCCACCTGTCGGCCCGGTACACGCCCCGTGGTCCCCGCCCGCTCGGGCAGGAACCACGGGGCGTACCGCGTACGGGGTCAGGGGCGGTGGTCGCTTCCGTCGCGGGCTCGCCGCGGCGCCGTCGGCGGCGGGCCTGATCCGCCGTACGGCGGAGAGGCGCCGGTCAGTCGAGATAGTGCGCGCGGCCCTCGTCGTCGAGCTCGAACGGCCCGTCGGGCAGGACGCAGAACTCGTTGCCCTCGGGGTCCGCCATCACCAGGAACCCGCCGTCGGCGTACTGCTCCAGCCTGCGGCCGCCGAGCGTCTCGATCCGCCGCTGCTCGACGGCCGGATCGGCGGCGGTGATGTCGAAGTGCATCCGGTTCTTGCCCGTCCTGGGTTCGGAGGTCCGCTGGAATCCCATGCCGAGCCCCCTCTCCCGGCGCAGCCACACATAGGGACCCGTACGGCCCACCACCGGCCTGTCCAGCACCTCGGACCAGAACGCGGCCAGCCGTTCGGGGTCGGTGGCGTCGATGATGAGGGCGTTGATCTGCGTCGCTGAGTCCGCCATGGCCCCATCGTCCCACCACGGCCCGGCCGACGAGTGCGACAG
Organism: Streptomyces sp. NPDC060205; assembly: GCF_042728395.1. Classification (NCBI taxonomy): domain Bacteria; kingdom Bacillati; phylum Actinomycetota; class Actinomycetes; order Kitasatosporales; family Streptomycetaceae; genus Streptomyces; species Streptomyces sp. NPDC060205. The sequence continues at coordinate 7,751 of NZ_JBHWZP010000146.1, read as the reverse complement.
ACCATCCCCGGACAGGGCGAGCCGCCCCGGCGCACGGCACCCGCCGGGCCGGCGGCCGGTTGGAGCCTTCTTCCGCGGTGCCCCGAAACAGGGGCGAGAATTTTCCGGGGGGATGTCGAGAACCCGTGGGCTGCTCCGTCCTCGCAGTGAACGCGGCCACCAGGGGCCGTACCGCACCAGGGAGAACACGATGGCCAAGTACTTGCTGCTCAAGCACTACCGGGGCGGGCCGGCGCCCCTCAACGACGTGCCGATGGACCAGTGGACGCCGGAGGAGGTCTCGGCCCACGCGCGGTACATGAGCGACTTCGCGGCACGCCTCGAAGGCAGCGGCGAGTTCGTCGACAGCCAGGCCCTGTCGTCGGAGGGCACGTTCGTGCGCCACGACGGCGAGGGCCGGCCACCGGTCACCGACGGCCCGTTCGCGGAGACCAAGGACCTGATCGCCGGCTGGATGGTGATCGACGTCGAGACCTACGAACGGGCGCTCGAAGTGGCCGGAGAGCTGTCCGCGGCACCGGGCGCCGGCGGCAAGCCGGTGCAGGAGTGGCTGGAGGTACGGCCGTTCCTGTCCCCGTGCGTGACGATCACGGACTGACGGACCGTGGACGAGTCCCTGCTGCGGACGCTCACGCCCGCCGTGCTCGCCGTCCTCGTCCGCCGCGGAGCCGACTTCGCGGCGGCCGAGGACGCCGTGCAGGACGCCCTCGTCGAGGCCGTGCGCACATGGCCGGACGACCCGCCGCGAGACCCCAAGGGCTGGCTGGTCACCGTCGCCTGGCGCAAGTTCCTCGACGCCGTCCGCGCCGACACCTCCCGACGGCACCGGGAGGTACGCGTCGACCGCGAGCCCCTGCCGGGCCCGGGCGAGGCGGCCGACGACACGCTCCAGCTGTACTTCCTGTGCGCGCACCCGAGGCTGACACCGGCCTCGGCCGTCGCCCTCACGCTGCGCGCGGTCGGCGGCCTGACCACACGGCAGATCGCCCAGGCCTACCTGGTGCCGGAGGCGACGATGGCCCAGCGGATCAGCCGGGCCAAACGGACCGTCTCGGACGTCCGCCTCAACCGGCCCGGTGACGTCGCCACGGTCCTGCGTGTGCTCTATCTGGTCTTCAACGAGGGCTACTCCGGCGATGTCGATCTGGCCGCCGAGGCGATCCGGCTCACCCGCCACCTCGCGGCCGGGACCGACCACGAGGAGGTCGCGGGCCTGCTCGCGCTCATGCTGCTCCACCACGCGCGGCGCCCGGCACGGACCGGCGCCGACGGCAGACTCGTACCCCTCGCCGAGCAGGACCGCGGACTGTGGGACACCCGGCTGATCGCGGAGGGCGTCGGCATTCTCCAGACGGCCCTCGCCCGCGACCGGCTGGGCGAGTTCCAGGCGCAGGCAGCCGTCGCCGCGCTGCACGCCGACGCCCGGTGCGCCGCGGAGACCGACTGGGTGCAGATCGTCGAGTGGTACGACGAACTGGTACGCCTGACCGGCAGCCCGGTGGCCCGCCTCAACCGGGCCGTCGCGGTGGGCGAGGCCGACGGCCCGCGCGCCGGCCTGACCGCCCTGGCACAGCTCGACCCCACGCTGCCCCGCCACACGGCCGTCGCGGCCTACCTGCACGAACGCGACGGCGACCCGGTGACCGCGGCACGGCTGTACGCCGAGGCCGCCCGGTCGGCGCCCAGCCTCCCCGAGCGGGACCACCTCACGCGCCAGGCCGCACGCCTCAACGCGGAGCTGCGCGACTGAGCGATCGGGCCGGGGCGTGAGGGAACTGCTGAGCGGCATGCAGTCCATCTGACACTGTCAGATTTCCCTCTCGGTTTTCGAAATCGGCGTACGCGGCCGGAGTTGACGTCGTACGGTCGCCCCATGCCCGTCGACGAACACATGTCCGCCCTGCCCTCCCTGCGTGAGCGGCGTCGTGCGACCGCCACCCAGGAGATCCTGGGTGCGGCCGAACGCCAGATCGCCGAGAGCGGCCCCGCTGCCCTGTCGCTGCGTGCCGTCGCCCGGAGCCTGGGCATGACCGTGCAGGCGCTCTACCACTACTTCCCGAGCCGGGACGAACTGGTCACGGCCCTCATAGCCAAGGCCTACGAGGCCTTGGGCGACGCGGTCCAGGCCGCCGTCGACGCCTCGCGGGAGGACTCGCCTCTGGAGCGGGTGGTGACCGCGGCCGAGGGGTATCGCCGGTGGGCGGTCGACCATCCCGAGCGGTTCCAGCTCCTGTACGGCACGCCGTTGCGGTACTACGAGGCTCCCGTCGAGGGCGCGACCACCCAGGCCGTGCGCCGCATGGGCGCGATCTTCGAGCGCGAGATGTTCGACGGCTTCACCCCGGCTCAACTGGCCGCGGTCGACGCCTCGGAGCTGTCGCCCGCGTTCGTGGCGTATCTGGACAAGTTGCCGCCGACCGGTCAGGACGCGCTGCCGCCGGTCCTGACCGCACTCGTCATGAGCGCGTGGGGCCATATGCACGGCCTGGTCGTCCTGGAGGTGTTCGGGCACACCACGTTCCTCGGCGAACACCCCGCGGAAATCTTCCGCATGGGGATGCGGACCACGCTGAAGGACATCTACAGCCGCATTCCCCCGGCGGAACAGGCCGGTTGACCACGCCGCTGGCGAGAATCCGGAGTTGCCCGGCATTTTCGCCGCTGTTCGCCCTGCGGCGCCGTCCATAGGCTCGTGGCATCAACCGCCGACGAGAAGGCTGTCCGCATGTCCGACAAGAGCAATGACGGCACGAGCAATTCCCTTACCGGTCATTCCCGTTCGAGCGATTCCGGCAGGAGCGACGGAAGAAGAGACGTCACCCGGCGCACGGCGCTCGGGCGTGGCGCCGGTGCCGCCGCGCTCGGCGCGGTCTCCGCGCTCGCCACCGCCGTGTCCGTTCCGCCCGCCGCCGCGGCGGCACCATCGGCGCGCGCCCACGCTTCCGCCCCCGGTGCGGACGCCCTGCCGAGGACCGTGGCCGGAGTGCGCATCCCCACCAGTGAACTGGCGCGGAAGACAGCGCAGTTCGTGCGGAGCGTGTCCTCGGAGACGCTCTACAACCACGTCATGAGGACGTACCTCTTCGGCTCCCTGCTGTGCGACCGGCGCGGCGTCACCTACGACAGGGAACTCGCGTTCGTCGCCGCCGCCCTGCACGACCTCGGGCTGGTCACGGCGTACCAGACCCCGGACGAGCGCTTCGAGGTCGACGGCGCCGACGCCGCACAGCGGTTCCTGCGGGAACAGCACATGCCTGCCGAACGCGTGGCGGTCGTCTGGGACGCGATCGCCCTGCACACCAACGCCGGTATCGCCACACGGAAGCGGCCGGAGATCGCGATGGTCTCCGTGGGCTCGGGAGTGGATTTCTCGGGGAACGAACTCCAGCGCATTCCACCCGACACCCTTGCGGAAATACTGGCGGCCTTCCCCAGGGAAGGGTTCAAGCGGGACGCGCTCGACACCATTCTTTCGCTGTGCCGCACCAAACCCCTGTCGGTACTCATGCACCCCTTCGCCGAAGTCGGCCGCCGCCACCTCCCCGAATTCCCGGTGCCCACGGTGGAGGATCTCCTGCTCGCCGCACCGTTCGAGGAGTGACGGCCGGCCGCTGCTCCGTGGCCGGCCGACCGGGTTCCGCCCCGTCAGGGCGGAACGCTCACTTGCCCGGGGCCGCCTTGCGCAGGGTGGTGATGCAGGTGCTGATCGCCTCCTGCAGCTCCTCAAGGCGCTGCAGCATGTCGTCCTCGTAGATGGTGTCGAGGTCGTCCGCGTCGTCGAAGGTCAGCTCCTCGAAGACCTTGGTCGCCTTCTGCAGGCTGCTGTAGAACTTCGTACGCCGCTCCTGGAGGCGCAGTTCGGGGTCGGCCTGGATGGTCTGGGCGACGATGTCCTTCATCGAGTCGAACGCCTCGGAGGCCCACTCGCTGGTGTCCTCGTCCTCGTCCAGCTCGTCGATGAGCGACAGATGGCGCTCGGCCTCGGCGCGCAGCTCCGCGGGGGCGTCGATCGTCTGCCCGGCGGGCGTCTTGACCTGGCCGTTCTCGACGATGTCGCGGACATAGCCGATCCGGCTGGCGGCCTGCGTCTCGGTGGCGACGGCCTTCTTCAGGTCGTCGGTGCGGGCGATGTCACGGGCCCACTCCGTCTGCAGCGCCGGGTCCTCCTGGAGCCGGTCGAGGAGCGCCGCGCGGGCCGCCTTCGCCGTGGAGGGGTCGGCGAGGATCGCCGCCCGCAGCGCGGTGGGGTTCTCGGCGACCTCAAGGGCCTTCGTCGGACGGATGCCCTCGGCCTCGGCCGCCGCGGTGATCGCCGTGCCGCGCTCGGAGGAGGCGCTGGACCGGGACACGTAGTACGCGTGCCACACGTCGGAGTCCGGCAGCTCCACGTCCTGCCCGGGCGCCAGTGTCTCGAAGTACGGGACGAGACCGTCGTCGGCCGCCTTGTCCCACGCCTTGTAGTACCGCATGACCCGCTCGGGCGAGCACCCGGCGAGCTGAGCGAAGGCCTTCGCGGAGACCTTCCGCGTCTCCCCGGGCGTCTCGCCGCCGGGCCGCACGCTGCGCGCCACCTTCAGCGCGAACGCCCAGCCGCCTGCCCGCACGTACGCCCCGAAGTCCTGGGCGTCCCGCGCGACCTCGGCGGGCACGTCCTCCGGCGCGACCTCGGCGTGCGCGTCCTCTTCAACGGCCTCGGCTTTAGCGGCCTCGGCTTCAGCGCTCTCGGCTTCAGCGGCCTCGGCGTGCGCCTCCTCCGCCGGAGCCTCGTCGTGCGCCCCGGCGGCCGGAGTCTCCTCGCGCGCCCCGTCCGCCGGAACCTCGTCGACGGACGTCCCGGGCTCGACCCAGAACTCCCCGGTCTCCGCGGCGGCCTGTCCGGGCACCTGGTCGACGGGCGGAACGGCGGCTTCGGTTTGAGCGGTCACTACGGTCACTGAAAGACTCTCCCGGGGAAGGACAAGGCTACAAAGGGCAGCGTACGCAGCCTATATGAACCCGTTCATGATGGTTCGAACTCCCTTGCGCGGGCCGCTGCGACTCACCTGTCCCTCACCTTCCCCCGCTTGCGCCCCATGAGGCGCCGGGCCCGCAGATAACTCTCCGCCTTCACTCAAGTACGCTTAGTAAATGAACGTTTCGAGTGCGGAACTCCGTGAACCGCAGGGGCCGGCCGCCGTGGTGACGGGCGTGGGCTCCCATCTGCCACCCCGCCGCGTGACCAACGACGAGCTGTGCTCCCGGCTGGACAGCAGCGACGCGTGGATCCGGGAGAGAATCGGCATCCAGGAACGTCGCCGCGCGGACCCGGCGGTGTCCACGGGAGACCTGGCCGTGGAAGCGGCGCGACGGGCGATGCGGTCGGCCGGGGTCACGGACGCCGACGCCCTCGTCCTGGCCACGACCACCCCGGACCACCACTGCCCCGCCACCGCGCCCGCGGTCGCCCACCGGCTCGGCCTGCGCGACACGATCGCCTTCGACGTCACCGCCGGCTGCGCGGGATTCGTCTACGCGTCGGCCGTCGCCGCCGGCCTCATCAGCGCGGGCAGCGCCCGCAGGGTCGTCGTCGTGGGGGCGGAGACGATGTCCGCCATCATCGACTCCGAGGACCGCGCGACGGCCCCGCTCTTCGGCGACGGCGCGGGAGCCATGGTCCTGGAGGCCGGAGTCCCGGGACAGGACGGCAGCCTCGGATCCTTCGCCTGGGGAAGCGACGGTTCCCTCGCCGACGCCATCGTCATCCCGGCCGGCGGAGCCCGTGAACGCGACCGGCGGGACACCGCGCCCGCCGGCGACTTCTTCGTTCACATGCGCGGAAACGAGGTCTTCCGGCACGCGGTGCGCCGGATGAGCCAGGCCGCCCGGGACGCCGCACAGGCCGCCGGATGGGCGCTCGACGAGGTCGACCGGCTGATCGTCCACCAGGCCAACGGGCGCATCGCCGCCTCCGTGGCCGACGCCCTCGGCATCCCGCCCGAGCGCACGCCCTCGAACATCGCCCACGTCGGCAACACCGCGGCGGCCTCCGTCCCGCTGCTGCTCGCCCACGCCGCGGACGAGGGGCAGCTGAAACCTGGGCACCGCGTGCTCGTTGTCGCTTTCGGCAGCGGGCTCGCCTGGGCCGCCACCAGCCTCGTATGGCCCCCGGGCATCACCGCGGAGCTGTAGAGATCCATCTGCCCAGGAACGTAAGGAAACGAAGCACGTGCTGGAAGAACTCAAAGGCATCCTCACGGCGCAGGCAGGCCTGCCGCCCGCGCCCATCACCGCCGACGCCACCCTGGCCGACGCCGGCATCGACTCCATGGCCGTGACCGTGCTGTCCATGCAACTGGAGGACCGCATGGGCCTGTTCCTCACCGAGGACGAACTGTCGTGCGCCCCCACCGTCAACGCCCTGGCCGACCTCATCGCGAGCCGAGCCGCCGGGAAGCCGTGATGACGACCGTCCCCTCCGTGTGGAATGCGCCTGAGTGGACCGCGCCGGAGGAGACCAGGGAGGAACTCGTACCCCTGGAATGGCGCGGCCTGCGCTACACCTGCCGCGTCATCACCTCGGACCGGCCCCCGGTCACCGAACCCCTGCTCCTGCTCGGCGGCGCCCTCCAGGACATGTACGCCTGGCCCCGGCTGGAGCGCAGGCTCAGCGCCCACATGCCGCTGGTGTTCGTCGACCTGCCCGGCGTCGGAACCGCCGACGATCTGCCCGCCGAGCAGGGCTTCGACGCGCTCGCCGAGGCCGCGCTGCTGGTCGCCGACCGGCTCGGCTTCGACCGGATCAACCTCCTGGGCGCCTCGTACGGCGCGCCGATCGCCTACCGCGCCGCCCTGAGCCGGCCGGCGCGGGTCGCCCGGCTCGTCCTGGCGGGTGCCACGCACCGGATGAACCCGCGTCTGGTCTCCGACTGCGAGCAGGTGTGGAGTGCCCGCGCCGCGCTCGCGGACGACATCGACGGGACGCTCTCGGACTCCGGCTCGCAGGAGATCGCGGGCCGCGCCGTCGCCACACTGCTGAACACCGCCCTGCGGGACCAGGTCTCCCAAGCCGCCACCGTGGCAAGGATGCTGCACCGGCAGTTCGCCCGCATCACCCCGGCCGAGGCCCGCCGCCACGCCGTCTGCCACCGCCGTCTGCTCGCCTCGGACCCGCTTCCGGCCGAGCCCGTCGACGCGGTGCGCGCGCTGGTGTTCACCGGCGAGCACGACGACGTCAGCACCCCGGACGAGAACCGTGCCGTGGCAGCCGCCATCGCCGAGTCGACCTTCCTGCTGGTCCGCGACGCCGACCACATGGTCCACCTGGAACGGGAAGCCGAGTACGCGGACCTGGTCCTGCGCTTCCTCACCGACCTCCCGCTCGACGGCCTCCCCTACACGACCGCACCGGAACGGCTCGGGGTGCGGCGGTAGGGGCCGCTGGCCCGCACACGGCACCGCCCGCCCGGACCATGGCACGGTCCGAGCGGGCGGGCTGTCATGTCGACCGGACGTCAGAGGGCGCCCAGGGTGTCAGCGGGCGTCAGGGAGTGATGCGCCACTGCTGGATGTAGCCCACGTCGATCGCCGCCACGTCACGCACCCGCAGCTTCCACGTGCCGTCGACCGGCTGCGCCGAGGCGTTCACCGTGAAGGTCTGGTCGACGTTGTCCGCCGAACCCCCGCTGCGGTTCAGCAGCGAGTACACGGTTCCGTCCGGGCCCACCAGATCGACCGTCAGGTCGCCGCGGTAGGTGTGGACGATGTTGACGTAC
>NZ_JBHWZP010000145.1:0-23017 GCF_042728395.1 Streptomyces sp. NPDC060205 | reverse complement strand
GCCGCGTCTTTCCAGGCACGCGGGCACCGGCGCGCCCTTCAGGGGCGCGGGGAACGGCGCGACCGGCCCCCACCGCCCCGCACACGACATCGCCCCGTGCGGAGCGGATCGTTCAGACCTCGTCCCGCCGCAGCGACGACTTGAGCTCCTTGAACCGGCCGAGCAGCCCGTTCACGAACGCGGGCGAGTCGTCCGTGGAGAACTCCTTGGCCAACTGCACCGCCTCGTCGAGCACGACCGCGTCCGGGGTCTCGTCCACCCAGATCAGTTCGTACGCACCGAGACGCAGGATGTTGCGGTCGACGACCGGCATCCTGTCGAGCGTCCAGTCGACGGCGTACTGGGAGATCAGTTCGTCGATGCGCCGCGCGTGGTCCGCGTAGCCCTCGACCAGCTCCATCGTGAACTCGCTCACGGGGGGCTGCCGGGTGTCGGTCCTGGAGTGCCTGACCCAGTCCGCGAGGACCGTCTGGACGTCGACGTCTCGCTGGTCACCCTCGAAGAGGATCTGGAAGGCACGCTTGCGGGCCGTATTGCGGGCAGCCACGGTTAGCTGTTCACCCGGCCGAGGTAGTCGCTCGTGCGGGTGTCGACCTTGATCTTCTCACCGGTGGTGATGAAGAGCGGGACGTTGATCTGGTGACCGGTCTCCAGGGTGGCGGGCTTGGTGCCGCCCGTGGAACGGTCGCCCTGGACGCCCGGCTCCGTCTCCTGGACGACGAGCTCGACGGCGGCCGGCAGCTCGACGAAGAGCACCTCGCCCTCGTGCTGCGCCACGGTGGCGGTGAAGCCCTCGATCAGGAAGTTGGCGGCGTCGCCGACGGCCTTGCGGTCCACCATGAGCTGGTCGTAGGTCTGCATGTCCATGAAGACGAAGTACTCGCCGTCCATGTACGAGAACTGCATGTCGCGCTTGTCGACAGTGGCCGTCTCGACCTTGACGCCGGCGTTGAACGTCTTGTCGACGACCTTGCCGGAAAGCACGTTCTTCAGCTTGGTGCGCACGAAGGCGGGGCCCTTGCCGGGCTTGACGTGCTGGAACTCGACGACGGACCAGAGCTGGCCCCCGTCGAGCTTGAGCACCAGGCCGTTCTTGAGGTCGTTCGTGGAAGCCACGGTTGCGGAATCTCCTGGACTGACGTGGACGACCCCGGTAACTCGCGCACGGTCCGAAGCGGTCGAAGCACTCGATACGGTCGAGGCCTGTACAGCTTGCGGGACTAGAGCGCGAGCAGTTCCTTGGTCGTGATGGTGAGTAGCTCGGGTCCGCCGTCCGCCTCAGGGCGCACGACGAGCGTGTCATCGATCCTGACACCGCCCCGGCCCGGAAGGTGGACCCCCGGTTCGACGGTGACCGGCACGCAAGCGTCCAGTTTACCCATGGCCGCGGGGGCCAACTGCGGCTCCTCGTCGATTTCGAGCCCCACACCGTGTCCGGTCGACTCGGGAAGGCCCTCCGTGTGCCCCGCGGAGTCCAGCACCTGGCGGGCCGCGCGGTCCACGTCACGGTAGGCGGCGCCGGGCACCAGGGCCTCCCGGCCGGCCTTCTGGGATGCGAAGACGAGGTCGTACAGCTCGATCTGCCAGTCCGCGGGAGAGGTGCCGATGACGAAGGTGCGGCCGATCTCGCAGCGGTATCCGTGGTAGGTCGCCCCGAGGCAGACGGAGAGGAAATCTCCCTCCTCGACCCGGCGGTCGGTCGGCCGGTGGCCCCGCCGCCCGGAGTGCGGGCCCGTGCCGACCGATGTCCTGAAGGCAGGGCCGTCGGCGCCGTGGTCGACGAGGCGGCGTTCCAGTTCCAGCGCGAGGTGCCGTTCGGTGCGGCCGACGAGGATCGACTCCAGGAGTTCGCCCAGGGCCTGGTCGGCGATCTCCGCGCCGATGCGCAGACAGGAGATCTCCTCCTCGTCCTTGATCACCCGCAGCTGTTCGACGGCTCCGCCGACGTCAGCGAGGCGCAGGGCGGGGGCCACGGAACCGATCGCCCGGTGGCGGGTCACGGTGAGGTGGTGCTCCTCGACGGCGAGGGAGTCGGCGCCCTGGGCCGCGGCGAGGTCCGCGGCGGCGACGGCGGGGTCGCCGCCGGGGCTCGGCAGGGTGTGGACCCGCAGGGCCTCGTCCGGGCGGCCGTCCGCGGCGGTGGGGGTGCCGGGTGCCGTGCCGGGTGCGGTGCCGTGTACGAGGAGGTCCTCGGTCCTGCCCAGGAGGAGGACCGCGCCGGGTGGGGCCACGCCGGTGAGGTAACGGACGTTGGCCGGGCGGGTGACCAGCGCGGAGGCGCTGCCGCTTGCGTTGACGCGGTCCCTTAGGCGGGCTCGGCGGGTTTCGTGCACCTCTGGCATGGTTCGAGCGTATGAGCTTCGCTCGGATTGTGCCGGTTTGAGGGGGCCAGGTGGGCGGGGCCGGGCGGAGTAGGGGGTGGGGCTTGGCGTTGTGTGCCGGGTGCGGGTCCGTGGGGGCTGGTCGCGCAGTTCCCCGCGCCCCTGAACGGCGCGCCGGTGCCCGCGTGCCTGGAAAGACGCGGCGACCCCTCGCCACCGGAAGGCTCCCGTGCGGGCCGGTGGGGGCTGGTCGCGCAGTTCCCCGCGCCCCTGTAGGGCGCCCCCGAGGGGCGCCCGGCTTGAGGCGGATCAGATGAGGGCTACCACTGGGGCGGGCTGGCGATCGAGCGGGAGAGGACCTCGTCCAGGACTCGGGCCGTTTGGGGGACGTCCAGTTGGGAGTTGTCGATGATGGGGAGGCCCGAGCCGTACCAGCCGGCCATCCGGCCGTGGATGCGGGCCACCTCCTCGTCGGTGAGGCGGCGGTTTCCGGAGCGCTCCGCGTTGCGCTCCAGGACTATCTCCAGGCCAGGCAGGAGGACGACCGGCAGCAGCCCGGGCCCGACGTGCCGCTTCCAGCCGCCGAGACCCACCACGGGCCGGTCGGGGAAGACGGCGTCGTCGAGGATGCAGGAGATGTTGTTGGCCAGGAAGTTGCGGGCCGCGAAACCGCAGGTGCGGCGGGCGAGCCGGTACTGCGCCTCCGACATGTCGTTCCACCCCGACTGGGGGTCGGCGAAGCCGGAGCGCACCCACTCGCGGACGTCGTCCAGGCTGATGTGCGCCGTGGGCACCCTGCGGTGGTCCGCCCAGTACTTGGCGACGCTCGTCTTGCCCGCGCCCGCGGGCCCGATGAGGAGCACCGCGAGCGTCGTGGACGTCGGGTCGGGAGTGCCGGTCGCGGGCGGCGCGCTCGGCATCGGCACGGGACCGCCCGGCGGCAGCTGGACATGGCCCGTGGTGTCCGGCGCGGGCGGTACGGGAGCGTGGTGCGGGACGGCGTGGTGCGGCGCGGGCGGGTGCCCCGGCGGATGCGGAGGGCCCGGCGGGTGCGGGGCGGCGGGCCCCGGCTGCGCTCCGGCGAAGCCCGGCGGCGGACCCGCGGGGACCCCGGCGTGCGGACCGGGGTGGTGCGGTCCCGGGTGTGGTGCGGCCCCCGACCAGCCGGCGGCCGGTCCGTGCCCCGGCTGATGGGGCGGCGGCAGCGGAGACCCCACTGCGTGCTGCATCCGGTGCCACTCCGTCTCGTACAGGCAATGGGCGCTGGCGGCGGGACACCTGCCCCGCTCGCCTACCGAACGGTACCGTCCCCGGCCGCCGTTTGGTGAACGGCCGGGGACGGCCCGAAGTGCCCGTGCGCGCAGGCGAATCGGCGCAAGTGCCGCCCCGGGGGAGCTATACGCCCACTTCGCCGTACGCGGCGAGGAGCACCGCCGGGTCGGGGCCCTCCAGGACGGTCGGCTTGGCCAGTCCGTCGAGAACGATGAAGCGCAGGAGGTCGCCGCGGGACTTCTTGTCGACCTTCATGTTCTCCAGGAGCTTGGGCCACTGGTCGTAGCGGTAGGTCAGCGGCAGTCCGACGGACTCCAGGATCGTGCGGTGCCGGTCCGCGGTCGCGTCGTCGAGCCGGCCCGCGAGACGGCCCAGTTCGGCGGCGAAGTGCATACCGACCGAGACCGCGGCGCCGTGCCGCCACTCGTAGCGCTCGTTCTTCTCGATGGCGTGGGCGAGGGTGTGCCCGTAGTTGAGGATCTCGCGCAGCCCGGACTCCCGGAGGTCGGAGGAGACGACCTCGGCCTTGACCCTGATGGAGCGCTCGATGAGTTCGGCGGTGTGCGGCCCGGCAGGCGTACGGGCGCCCTGCGGGTCGGCCTCGATGAGCGCGAGGATCTCCGGGTCGGCGATGAAGCCGGCCTTGATGATCTCGGCGAGCCCGGACACGAAGTCGTGGACCGGCAGCGAGTCGAGCGCGGCGAGGTCGCACAGCACGCCGACGGGCGGGTAGAAGGCGCCGACGAGGTTCTTGCCCTCGGCGGTGTTGATGCCGGTCTTGCCGCCGACCGCCGCGTCCACCATGGCCAGCACGGTGGTCGGGATGGCGATCCAGCGCACCCCGCGCAGCCAGGTCGCCGCGACGAAGCCCGCCAGGTCGGTGGTGGACCCGCCGCCGACGCCGATGATCACGTCGGTGCGGGTGAAGCCGGACTGTCCGAGCGCCTTCCAGCAGTACGCGGCGACCTCGGCGGTCTTGGCCTCCTCCGCGTTGGGCACCTGGATGGCGACGGCCTCGAAGCCCTGCTCGGCGAGGTCGGCGCGGAGCGCGTCACCGGTCTCGGCGAGCGCCTCGGGGTGGATGACCGCGACCCGCTTGGCCCTCTCCCCCACCAGCTGACCCAGCTCACCGAGGAGTTGGCGGCCGACCAGGACCTCGTACGGCTCGCTGCCCGCCGTACCGCCGACGTGGATCCGCGTCACTGCCTCGTTCATGCTTCCTTCAACTCCAGTGCGTCGAGGACCGCTCGGGTGACCTCTTCGGGGGTGCGGCCGTCGGTGGCGACCACGGCGCTCGCGACTCCCGCGTACAACGGGCGGCGGGCGTCCATCAGTTCGCGCCACTGCCGGCGCGGGTTGACCGCGAGCAACGGCCTGGCCGCGTTGAGGCCGGTGCGCTGGACCGCTTCCTCGACGTCCATCGACAGGTACACGACGGGCTGTCCGGCGAGCAGCGCCCGGGTGTCCTCGTCGAGGATGGAGCCGCCACCGAGGGCCAGTACGCCGTCGTGTCCGGCGAGCGCCCGCCGCACGGCCTGCTTCTCCAGGGCGCGGAAGGCCGCTTCGCCCTCCTCCACGAAGATGTCCGCGATGGTGCGGCCCTGCTCGGAGACGATGTCCTCGTCGGTGTCCCGGAAGGGGCAGCCGAGCCGCTGTGCGAGCAGCGCGCCGACCGTGGACTTGCCGACGCCCATGGGGCCGACCAGCACGATCCTGGGACCGGTCACCGCACGACCAGGTTCTTCAGGTACGACTGCACGTTGCGCCGGGTCTCCGGCACGCTGTCGCCGCCGAACTTCTCCGCCACCGCGTCCGCGAGGACCAGTGCGACCATCGCCTCGGCGACGATCCCGGCCGCGGGCACCGCGCACACGTCCGAGCGCTGGTGGTGCGCCCTGGTGGCCTCGCCGGTCGCCACGTCGATGGTGGCCAGGGCCCGCGGCACCGTGGCGATGGGCTTCATCGCCGCCCGTACGCGCAGCAGTTCGCCGGTGGTCAGCCCGCCCTCGGTGCCGCCGGAGCGGCCCGAGGTGCGCCGGATGCCCTCGTCGGTCTGGACGATTTCGTCGTGCGCCTTGGAGCCGGGCACCCGCGCGAGGTCGAAGCCGTCCCCGACCTCCACGCCCTTGATGGCCTGGATGCCCATCAGCGCCGCGGCCAGCCGTGCGTCGAGGCGCCGGTCCCAGTGAACGTGCGAACCGAGGCCCACCGGCACCCCGTACGCCAGCACCTCGACCACGCCGCCGAGCGTGTCGCCGTCCTTGTGGGCCTGGTCGATCTCCGCGACCATCGCCTTCGACGCGTCCGCGTCCAGGCAGCGCACCGGGTCCGCGTCCAGCCTCTCGACGTCGTTGGGGGTGGGGTAGACGCCGTAGGGGGCCTTCGCCGCCGCCAGCTCCACCACGTGCGAGACGACCTCGATGCCGGCGGTCTCCTTCAGGTACGAACGCGCCACCGCGCCGAGCGCCACCCGGGCGGCGGTCTCCCGTGCGGAGGCCCGCTCCAGGATCGGTCGTGCCTCGTCGAAGCCGTACTTCTGCATCCCGGCGAGGTCGGCGTGGCCGGGCCTCGGCCGGGTCAGCGGGGCGTTGCGGGCCGATTCGGCGAGGACCTGCGGGTCGACCGGGTCCGCCGCCATGACCTGTTCCCACTTGGGCCACTCGGTGTTGCCGACCATCACCGCGACCGGTGAGCCGAGGGTGAGTCCGTGCCGGACCCCGCCCAGGAAGGTGACCTCGTCGCGCTCGAACTTCATCCGCGCGCCGCGCCCATAGCCCAGGCGCCGCCGGGCCAGGTGGTCCGCCACCATCTCCGTGGTGATCGGCACGCCGGCGGGAAGACCCTCCAGCGTCGCCACAAGTGCCGGACCGTGGGACTCCCCGGCGGTCAGCCAGCGCAACCTGCTCAACGGTGCTCCTCATGCTCGCGCCCTGGTGCGGCGTCCTGTTCCTACGGACACGCTGCTGCGTACACGCGTCCTCGCGTACGGCGACGGCGCGACCGGGTGCGCGGCCCTGGCCCGCCGTCTCCGATCCTCCCACGTCCGCGCCCTGCGCCCGGCCCCAGGTCCATCTGGCGGACGCGCCGTGCTGGCGGTACGCGTCACGCCGCGGGGTCGTCCCGCCGGGGCAGCGGGGCGTACGAGCCCAGGTGGTCGGCCCCGCGGCCCTGTGCGTACCGTGCCGACTCGGGGATGGGCCGCCCCGTGCGGAGCGCCCGGTGGAACACGAACTTGCGCCACAGCTTGAGGGCCCACGGTGTCAGGACGGCGAGTACGAAGACTCCCAGCGCCGTGTCCTGTGCCCAGTCCGGCAGGAACCCCACCACGGACTGGAATATCTCCGACTTCCAGGACGCCTCTGTCACGTACATGGATCTGTCCCCCGATGTTCCGATACGCCCGACCCCGCCCCCGCGGAATCGAGAGCCGGATCCTAGCGGCCGTCCTGGCGGGCCGCGAGGGACTTCTCGCCCGCCGACCGCATGGCGTCGACCGGGCCCGGAACGATGCCCGTCATCTGCTCGACCTGCAGCACCGCCTGGTGTACAAGCAGGTCGAGCCCGCTGACGACGGCGCCTCCGTAGGCGGACCAGCGGGCCGCGAGGTCGGTGGGCCAGGGGTCGTACAGGACGTCGAAGAGGGTGGCGGGCCGCTCGGGGACGGACGGGGCGAGGGCGTCGGTGGTGCCCGCCGGGGTGGTCGCGATCACCAGGGGCGCGCGCAGCGCCTCTTCGGCGTCCGACCAGGGCGCCGTACGCACCTCGATGTCGAGCCGTTCGCCCCACTGCCGCATCTCGGCGGCACGCGCCTCGCTGCGGACGTACGCGACAACCTCGCCGGTGCAGACACGGGCGAGCGCGGCCAGCGCGGAGGAGGCGGTGGCGCCCGCGCCGAGGATCGCCGCGGATTCCACTTGTTCGATGCCCCGCTCGCGCAGGGCGGCGACGATCCCGGGGATGTCCGTGTTGTCACCGACGCGGCGGCCGTCCTCGGTGCACACCACCGTGTTCACGGCCTCGACGGAGGCCGCCGTCGCGGTGATCTCGTCGAGCAGCGGAATGACCGCCCGCTTGAGCGGCATGGTCAGCGAGAGTCCGGCCCATTCGGGACCGAGTTCCCCGATGAATGCGGGCAGCGCGGCCTCGTCGATCTCGAAACGGTCGTACGACCAGTCGTGCAGCCCCAGTTCCCCGTACGCGGCGCGGTGCAGCACCGGGGAGAGGGAATGGCCGATCGGGGAACCGAGAACGGCGGCCCGGCGCCGCCGGTCCCCGTCAGTCCTTGTTGCGCCGCTCATTGAATTTCTGAACCAACTTCTCGTGCTCGGCCAGGGTCTTGGTGAAGTCCGTCTTCTTGCCGTCGATGGAGATGAAGAACATCCACGCACCACCGTCGGGCTTGAGCGCCGCCCGCAGTGCCTCGTCCCCGGGATTCCCGATCGGCCCGGGCGGAAGACCCTTGTAGAAGTACGTGTTGTACGGGTCGTCGTAGTTGCGGATCTCGGCGACCGAGATATCGATCTTGCTCTGACCCTTGAGGTAGTTGTACGTCGAGTCGAATTCGAGCTTCTGGTTGGTGACGTCGTTCGTCGGCTTCAGCCGGTTGTAGACGACGGACGCCATCTTCTTGAAGTCGTCGTGCGTGATGCCCTCGGCCTGGACGAGGCTCGCGACCGTGACGACCTGCAGCGGGTCCTCAAGGCCGAGGTCCTTGGCCTTCGCCTCCAGGTCGTACTTCTCGTACTCCTTGTTGGCCTGCGCGACCATGTCCTTCAGGACGGTCTCGGGCTTCATGTTCTTGTCGGCGGGATAGGTCGCCGGATAGAGGAATCCTTCCAGCGGGTCCTTGATGTCGCTGTCGTCGTTCGCCCAGTCCGGCAGCCCGAGGCTCCTGTACTTCTTCTTGGCGATCTCCGCGGTGGTGCCCTTGGAGAGATCGAGCTGTTTGTCGATCGCCTCGTACACCGTGACATTGCGCTGCCCTTCCCTGACCACCAGATTGTTCTGGCTCTTGGGATCGAGCATCAGCGCGACAGCGCTTTCCGCGGACATCTGCTTCTTCAGCAGATAGGAGCCCGCCTGGATCTTGTCGCCGTTCTCGTTCTGCGCCTGGGCCGCCACGAAGGCGTCCACGCTCTTGACGACGCCGGCCGCCTTCAGTTTCTGGCCGATCACCGATCCGAAGGCGCCCTTGGGAATCACGACGGTCACCTGACCGCCGGTTCCCTCTCCCGCGTAGTCGGGGGCCGAACCGAAACGGCTCTGATAGAACTGGTAGCCGAAATAGGTGACGCCACCGCCCACCGACAGGAGAACGAGGGAGACGACCAGGCAGGCGCAGCCGTTCTTGCTCTTCTTCTCGCCTTTGCCCTTGCTCCCCTTACCGCCTTTGGCGCCTTTGCCGCGCCGGCGGTCCTGCGGGTCGTCGTCGGTGTCGTCCTCGTCGTCGTCACCGCCCGCGAAGAACGCGTGCTCGCCCTGGTCCGGGCCCGGGTCCCAGTCGGTGCGCTGCGATTCCGGTTCCGCTTCGGGTTCCGGTTCGGCGCGGCGACGGCTCGGCGGCTCCGGCGGGGGGTAGGCGTCCGGGGTCCCGTAGTAGTCGGGCTGCTGGCCGTTGTACGCCAGGGCCTGGCCGCCGTAGGGGTCGTTCGGGTCACCGCCGTACGGGACCTGTTGTTGCTGTTGCTGCTGTTGTTGCTGTTGCTGGTACTGCTGGCCCGCGTCCCAGCCGCCGCCGTGGTACGGATGGCCGTTCTGGTCGTACTGCTGACCGTTCTGGTCGTACTGCCCGCCACCCTGATGGGAGTAGCCCTGCCCACCCTGGTCGTTGTACTGCTGCGGAGAATGACCGCCGTACTGCTGCTGCCCCTGGACGTAGTGCTGCTGCTGACCCTGCGCGTACTGCTGCTGCGCCTGGTCGTAGTCGGCCTGCTGACCCGTGCCCCAGTCACCGTACTGCGGCTGCTGCGGCTGCTCCGGATAGTGCTGCGGCTGGCCGCCGTAGGGGGACTGGGCCGCGTGGGCCTCCTGTCCTCCCCATCCGCCGTCCCCGTACAACGGGTCCTCGGGATGCCACGGTTCGGAGCCTGGGCCCCGGCCATACTCAGTCATCGATCCCCTAGAGCCGCGAGGCGGTGGTCGCGCGGTGGCTGGGCTTCCGTCGCCTCTTCTCCTGTGCGGAAGCTATTCGAACACCACCGCATCGCGCGGAACGTTACCGTACCGCGATCAGATGACCACTTCGACGCCCTCGCCCGGAGATGTACCTGACACCCGTTCGGACTCCAGTGCCTGCTGGAGGATGATCACGGCTGCGACCTGGTCGATGACCGATCTGCCCTTCTTGGACTTCACGCCCGAGGCGCGCAGTCCCTGACTGGCCGTCACTGTGGTCATCCTCTCGTCCACGAGGCGCACCGACACGGGTGCGATCCCGCGTGCGAGCTCCTGTGCGAACGCGCGGACCTTCACGGCGGCCGGACCCTCGCCCCCCTTGAGAGAGCGAGGGAGCCCGACGACGACCTCGATCGGCTCGTACTCCTCGACGAGTTGCCGCAGCCGCCGGTGGGCGGCCGGGATGTCACGTCCCGGCACGGTCTCCACCGGCGTGGCCAGGATCCCGTCGGGGTCGCAGGAGGCGACCCCGATCCGGGCATCCCCGACATCGACGGCGAGCCGACGGCCGCGGCGCATGACCCGCTCGCCGTCGCTCACTTGGCGGTCTCGGCCACAAGCCGCTCGACGGCGTCGACGGCGTCGCCGATCGCGGCCGGGTTCTGGCCGCCGCCCTGGGCCACGTCGGGCTTGCCGCCACCGCCGCCACCGAGGGTCTTGGCGGCCGTACGGACCAGGTCACCGGCCTTGAGACCGCGCTCGCGGGCGGCCTCGTTGGTGGCGATGACCGTCAGCGGTTTGCCGTTGACGGTGGTGAACAGGGCGACCACGACGGCCCGTCCGCCCTGGATGCGGCCGCGTACGTCGAGGACCAGCTTGCGCAGGTCGTCGGCGCTCGTGCCGTCCGGGACCTGGCCGGTGACCAGCGCGACGCCCTGCACGTCCTTGGCGGAGGAGGCGAGACCGGCGGCGGCCTGGAGGACCTTCTCCGCGCGGAACTTCTCGATCTCCTTCTCGGCGTCCTTCAGCTTGCCGAGCATGGCCGAGACCTTCTCCGGCAGCTCCTCCGGACGGCCCTTGATCAGCTCCTGGAGCTGGGCGACGACCGTGTGCTCGCGGGCGAGGAAGTTGTAGGCGTCGACACCCACCAGGGCCTCGATACGGCGGACACCCGAACCGATCGACGACTCGCCGAGCAGTTTGACCAGGCCGAGCTGGGCGGTGTTGTGCACGTGGGTGCCGCCGCACAGCTCCTTGGAGAAGTCGCCGATGGTGACCACGCGCACGCGCTCGCCGTACTTCTCGCCGAACTCGGCGATGGCGCCCTGCTTCTTGGCCTCGTCGATGCTCAGGATCTCGGCGTGCACGTCGAGGTCGCGGGTGAGTACCTCGTTGATCTTCTGCTCGACGTCCGTCATCACGGCCGTGGGCACGGCGGACGGGGAGCCGAAGTCGAAGCGGAAACGGCCGGGCTGGTTCTCGGAACCGGCCTGCGCGGCCGTCGGGCCGAGGGCGTCACGCAGGGCCTGGTGCGTGAGGTGCGTGGCCGAGTGGGCGCGGGCGATGGCCGTGCGGCGGCGCACGTCGATGACGGCCTGGGCCTTGGCGCCGACGGTCACCTCGCCGACCTGGACGACGCCCTTGTGGACGTACACCCCGGGGACGGGCTTCTGGCAGTCGCGGACCTCGATCACGGCACCGGTGTCGATCCTGATGCGGCCGGTGTCGCCGATCTGGCCGCCGCCCTCGGCGTAGAACGGGGTGCGGTCGAGGACGATCTCGACCTCGTCGCCCTCGGTGGCGGCGGGCGAGGAGGCGCCGTCGACGAGGATGCCGACGACCGTGGACTCGCCCTCGGTGCTGGTGTACCCGATGAAGTCGGTCTCGCCGGCGGCGTCGGCGATCTCGCGGTAGGCGCCCATGTCGGCGTGCCCGGTCTTCTTGGCCTTGGCGTCGGCCTTGGCGCGCTCCCGCTGCTCCTTCATCAGGCGCCGGAAGCCGTCCTCGTCCACGGACAGGCCCTGCTCGGAGGCCATCTCCAGGGTGAGGTCGATCGGGAAGCCCCAGGTGTCGTGGAGCAGGAAGGCCTTGTCGCCGGAGAGGACCGTGCCGCCGGAGGCCTTGGTCTCCGTGACGGCGGTGTCGAGGATGTTGGTGCCGCCCTTCAGCGCCTTGAGGAAGGCGGCCTCCTCGGCGAGGGCGACGGTCTCGATGCGCTTGCGGTCGGAGACCAGCTCCGGGTACTGACGGCCCATCATGTCGATGACGACGTCGACGAGGTCCTGGACGACCGGGCCGGTGGCGCCGAGGAGCCGCATGTTGCGGATGGCGCGGCGCATGATGCGGCGCAGCACGTAGCCGCGGCCCTCGTTGCCCGGGGAGACGCCGTCGCCGATGAGCATCACGGACGTCCGCATGTGGTCGGTGACCACGCGCAGGGAGACGTCGGAGGCGTGGGCGGCGCCGTACTCGACCCCGGTCAGTTCGGTGGCTTTCTTGATGACGGCCATCGAGGTGTCGATCTCGTACAGGTTCTGCACGCCCTGGAGGATCATGGCGAGGCGTTCGAGGCCGAGGCCGGTGTCGATGTTCTTGCTCGGCAGCTCGCCGAGGATCTCGAAGTCCTCCTTCGAGGTGCCCTCGCCGCGCTCGTACTGCATGAAGACGAGGTTCCAGATCTCCACGTACCGCTCGTCGTTGACGGCGGGGCCGCCCTCGACGCCGAACTCGGGGCCGCGGTCGTAGTTGATCTCGGAACACGGGCCGCAGGGTCCGGGGACACCCATGGACCAGTAGTTGTCCTTCTTGCCCAGGCGCTGGATGCGCTCCTTGGGGACGCCGACGACCTCGTGCCAGATGCGCTCGGCCTCGTCGTCCTCCAGGTACACGGTGATCCAGAGCTTCTCCGGCTCCAGGCCGTAACCGCCCTTGTCCTGAGGGCTGGTCAGCAGCTCCCAGGCGTACTTGATGGCGCCTTCCTTGAAGTAGTCGCCGAAGGAGAAGTTGCCGCACATCTGGAAGAACGTGCCGTGCCGGGTGGTCTTGCCGACCTCTTCGATGTCCGGCGTACGGACGCACTTCTGGACGCTGGTGGCGCGGGCGAAGGGGGGCTTGACCTCACCGAGGAAGTACGGCTTGAAGGGGACCATGCCGGCCGGGACCAGGAGCAGAGTCGGGTCGTCCGCGATGAGCGACGCCGAAGGGACGACGGTGTGCCCGCGCTCCTCGAAGAAGCTCAACCAGCGGCGACGAATCTCGGCCGACTCCATCAGTGGTCCTCATTCCGGTTGTACGAGTACGTCGACCTCTCGACGTACGTCGGGTTCTTGCTGTACTTCGGGTCGTTGCTGTTCTCGATGGCGGCGAGGCGGCGCGGGGAGGCCAGTTCGGGGTCGGCGTTCAGTCCGAGCGCCTCGCCCAGTTCCGCCTCGCGCTGGACCATGCCGTCCCGGACGTCGAGGGCGAAGTCCTTGACACGGTGGCCCGCCTCGATCGCCTTGTCGGCGGCTCTGGCCGCGAGGCTCTCGGGCGTCAGCTGCTTGATCTTGCGGTTGACCTTGGTGGTGGCCCACACGCCGGCGGCTGCGCCCGCGGTGAACCAGAACGTACGGCGGAACATCGCTGCGTCAGTCCTTCTTCCGCTTTCCCCGTCGCGCCGACGGGACGGTGCGGCCCACGATCACGGTGCGTCGCGTGGGCTTGGCGGGCTCGTCGTCGCGGCGGCCTCCCATGGCCCGGCGTACGCCGTAGCCGAACGCCGCCACCTTCACCAGCGGGCCGCCGAAGGTCGAAGCGACGGTCGAGGAGAGCGCCGACGCGTTCGACGTGACCTCCTGGACGTCCGCCGCGATGGCGTCGACCCGCTCGATCTGGGTCTGCGCGGAGCGCACGGCCGCGGAGGCGTCCGCGAGGAGCGGGACCGTCTGTTCGGTCACGTCCGCGACGAGCTTGGTGGTCGCCCTGAGCGTCTGGGCCAGCCTCGCGAGTGCCACCGCGAGGAAGGAGACCAGGATCGCCCAGAAGACGGCCACCAGGATCCCGGCCACCTCACCACCGGACACTGCGCACCCGCTCCCTGAACTCGTGCCTCACCATCGAAAAGTCGTCCTCCGACCCTATCGCGCCGGGGCCGGGGCTCCGTACCGGATTACCGTCCGCCGCACCCGCGCTCGCGCGAAGCGATTGTACGGAGTGCTCATGGATGAGTACGCTCCGTTGCTCATGCGGTCTTCTCAGGGTTCTGGGCCCTCCGGTGCGGGGGCGGGCGGTCACCGGGCCGGCAATCTGCCCCTGGAGCTCAACGCGTTCGTGGGCCGGGCGGCCGAACTTACACGGCTGGACGCGGCCCTCGGCGCCGCGCGGCTGGTGACGGTGACGGGCCCGGGCGGGGTCGGCAAGTCGCGGCTGGCGGCGCGCGCGGCGGCCCGGCTCCGCCCGGACGACGGGGTGTGGCGGGTGGAACTGGCCGAGCTGCGCGAGCCGGACCTCGTCGCGTACGCCGTCGTGGAGGCGCTGGGTCTGACGGATCACACCTCGCGGCCGCCGCGCCAGGTCCTGCTCGACCATCTCGCGGAGCGGAATCTCCTGCTCGTACTGGACGGGTTCGAGCATCTGGTCGACGCGTGCGCGTCGCTGGTCGGTGAGCTGCTGCGGCGCGCGGCGGGCCTGCGGGTGCTCGCCGTGGGGCGCAGGCCGCTCTCGGTGGAGGGCGAGCAGGTGTTCCCGCTGGCGCCGCTGACGGGGCCGGAGGCGGCCGAGCTGTTCGCGGACCGCGCCGCCGCCGGGACCCCGGGTTTCGCGCTGCACGACGGCAACCGCGCGGACGTCCACGAGATCTGCCGTCGGCTCGACGGGATCCCGCTCGCCGTGGAGCTGGCCGCGGGACGGCTGCGGGCCCTGTCCCCCGCGCAGCTGCTCGCCCGGCTCGACGACCGCTTCCGGCTGCTCACGGGCAGTGGCCGCGACACGCTGCCGCGCCATCAGACGCTGCGCACGGCGATCGGCTGGAGCCACGAACTGTGCACGCCGCAGGAACGGCTGATGTGGGCGCGGCTGTCGGTGTTCGCCGGGCAGTTCGACCTGGAGTCCGTGGAGTACGTGTGCGGGGGCGGCGGGCTGCATCCCGACAACATCCTCGACGTGCTCCACGAGCTGCTGGCCCAGTCGGTGATCACCCGCGAGGAGACACCGGCGGGGGTGCGCTACCGGATGCTGGACACGGTCCGGGCGTACGGCGCGGACTGGCTGGAGGCCACCGAGGACGGGGCGCGGCTGCGGCGGCGCCACCGCGACTGGTTCATGGGGCTGGCGACCTGGGGCGAGCTGGACTGGTTCTCGCCGCGGCAGCGCGAGGTGGCCGCGCGGGTGGAGGCGGAGCTGCCGAACCTGCGCCGCGCCCTGGAGCACTGTCTGAGCGAGCCGGACGACGGGCATCTGGGCCAGTACCTCGCGGGGACGCTCTGGTTCTACTGGGTGGGCTGCGGGCGGCTGTCGGAGGGGCGGCACTGGCTGGAGCGCAGTCTGGACCTGGACACCGAGCACGAGAGCTCGCGGCTGAAGGCGCTGTGGGTGCTCGGCTATGTGGCGATCCTCCAGGGCGACACCGTGCCCGCGTTCGCCGCGCTCGGCGAGTGCCGTCGCTCGGCGGAACTCTCCGGGAACCGCACCGCGCTGGCCTACGCCGAGCACCGCACCGGCTGTCTGGCCCTGGTCACCGACGACATGCCCCGCGCGCAGACCCTGCTGCGCTCGGCGCTCGACCGCTATCACGAGATCGGCGAGCTGAACAGCAACGTCCTGATGGCGCAGGTGGAGCTGGCGATGGCGCTGGCCTTCCAGGGCGAGCTGCCGGACGCGGTGCGCCTGTGCGAGGAGGTGCGCCGGGTCTGCGTGGACCACGGGGAGCGCTGGTCGCTGGCGTACGCGCTGTACGTGCTGGCGTTCGCGGCCTGGACCGAGGGTGATCCGGTGGGCGCCCGGCGGCTGCTGGCGGAGTGCCTGGACATCACGCATGCCTTCCGCGACCTGCTCGGCACGGTCCTGACGGTGGAGCTGCTCGCGCTGGTCACCGCCGGGGAGGGCGACGCGGCCGAGGCGGCGGTGCTCCAGGGCTCCGCCTCCCGGATGTGGCCGTCGGTGGGCCTGCCCCTGTTCGGCTCGGCCTACTACAACGCCCCGCACGAGCAGTGCGAGGCCATGGCCCGGGAGCGGCTGGGCGACGAACGGTACGAGGAGTGCGTACGGGCCGGGGCGCGGCTGGGCCGGCAGGCGGCGGTGGGCCGGGCGCTGGGCCGTATTCGGCCTGAGGCGCTCGGCGCTTCGGCCGCGCCGCGGGGCATCCCGGCGCCCCCGGACATGCGAGAACCCGCCGCCTCGCCCACCCGCAAGGGTGGGGAGACGACGGGCTGACGCTCTACGAGCAGGCGCGAGGCCGGTG
Organism: Streptomyces sp. NPDC060205; assembly: GCF_042728395.1. Taxonomy (NCBI): domain Bacteria; kingdom Bacillati; phylum Actinomycetota; class Actinomycetes; order Kitasatosporales; family Streptomycetaceae; genus Streptomyces; species Streptomyces sp. NPDC060205. Next base: position 6,874 of record NZ_JBHWZP010000145.1, on the reverse strand, counting down.
GTGTCGCGTACGCCTGATCAGCGGGCGTAGTACTCGACGACGAGCTGCTCGTCGCAGATCACCGGGATCTCCTTGCGGTTCGGCTCGCGGTCCAGGCGGAACGCCAGGGCGCCGAGGTTCACCTGGAGGTAGCGCGGGGTCTCACCGTCGGGGGCGAACCCACCGGCACGGGCGACCTCGAACAGCGTCTTGCTGCGGCTGCGCTCGCGGACCATCACGACGTCGTCCGGCTTGACGCGGAACGACGGCTTGTCGACCTTGCCGCCGTTGACCTCGATGTGGCCGTGCACGACCATCTGGCGGGCCTGGTAGATCGTGCGGGCGATGCCCGAACGCAGAACCAGGGCGTCGAGACGACGCTCCAGCTCGATGACCAGGGCCTCACCGGTCTTGCCCTGCGTCTTGGCGGCACGCTCGTAGGCGCGGACGAGCTGGCGCTCGGACACGTCGTACTGCGCGCGCAGACGCTGCTTCTCCAGCAGACGGACCTTGTAGTCCGAGTTCTGCTTGCGGCCACGGCCGTGCTCGCCCGGCGGGTAGGGGCGGGCCTCGAAGTACTTGACGGCCTTCGGGGTCAGCGCGATGCCGAGGGCACGCGACTTCTTGACCTTGGGGCGGGACTGGTTCGTCATGAACCAAACACCTCATGATTTCTGATGTGAATACGGCTTCACCAGGGTTAGGGGAGGTCGCATCCGCAGCCAGGGAAACCCTTCGGGTCCTTGCCGGACCTGTGGGGCAGCCGCTCCCTGAGCTGGGCACATGTGCAGCACGCGAGTGGCCCACCGACCGTTTCCCGGAGACTTCCGGGAGGGTGGTGGGCTGCCCGCGACACCTTCGACGGTGCGCGACGCTCCTGGATTCCTCACCCGGGGGTGAGGGCTCCGGCTGCATGTCCCGTTCTGGTGGTGCCGACTTCCTCGTGAGAGGAGGCCGGACACGGGACGCAGCGCTTGGGAGAGTCTACAGGGTGATCAGGACCGCCCTCGACCGAGGTGTTTCCGGGTCCACTCCACCGCGTCCGCGTAGCGCGCCTCGGCGCCGTGCCGGGTCGGGGTGTAGTACTCCCGGTCCTTCAGTTCCTCGGGCGCGTACTGCTGGGCGGCGATGCCTTCGGGCAGGTCGTGCGGATACACGTACCCCTGCGCGTGGCCGAGCTTGGCCGCGCCCTTGTAGTGCCCGTCCCGCAGATGCATCGGCACCGGACCCGCGTGGCCCTTGCGTACGTCCTCCATGGCGGCGCCGATCGCCGTCGTCGCCGCGTTCGACTTCGGGGCCAGGGCGAGGGCGATGGTGGCGTGGCTGAGGGTGAGGGCGGCCTCGGGGAAGCCGATCATGGCGACGGCCTGGGCGGCGGCGACCGCCACCGGCAGGGCGTTCGGATCGGCCAGGCCGATGTCCTCGCTGGCCGAGATCATCAGGCGGCGGGCGATGAACCGGGGGTCCTCGCCGGCCTCGATCATCCGGGCCAGGTAGTGCAGCGCCGCGTCCACGTCCGAGCCCCTGATCGACTTGATCAGGGCGCTGGCCACGTCGTAGTGCTGGTCGCCGTCGCGGTCGTACTTCACCGCGGCCCGGTCGACGGTCTCCTCCAGGGTCTGGAGGGAGATCTCGGCGTCCTTCTTGTCGAGCGCCGCTCCGGCGGCGGCCTCCAGTGCGGTGAGGGCACGCCGGGCGTCGCCGCCGGCGATCCGCAGCAGGTGCTCCTCACTCTCCTCGGGGAGGGTGAGGGCCCCCTTGAGGCCGCGCTCGTCGGCGAGCGCCCGGCGCAGCAGCCCGCGCAGGTCGTCGTCCGTGAGCGGTTCGAGGGTCAGGAGCAGCGAGCGGGACAGCAGCGGGGAGATGATCGAGAAGTACGGGTTCTCCGTGGTCGCCGCGATGAGCGTCACCCAGCGGTTCTCCACGGCCGGCAGCAGGGAGTCCTGCTGGGCCTTGCTGAAGCGGTGGATCTCGTCGAGGAAGAGGACGGTCTCCTTGCCGTACCCCCCGGTGGCCCGGCGGGCGCCCTCGATGACCGCGCGGACCTCCTTGACGCCCGCGGTGATCGCGGAGAGCTCCACGAAGCGCTTGTTCGTCGCCTTGGAGACCACGTACGCCAGGGTCGTCTTGCCGGTGCCGGGCGGGCCCCACAGGATCACCGAGGAGGGTCCGGCCGGGCCGCCGCCGCCCTCGCCGACGAGTCTGCGCAGGGGCGAACCCGGCTTCAGCAGATGCTGCTGTCCCTCGACCTCGTCGAGGGTGCGCGGGCGCATCCGGACGGCCAGGGGGCTCCCCGACGGGTCCTTCTCCTGGCGTTCTTCGGCTGCGGCGGTAAACAGGTCGGGCTCCACGTGCGAAACCCTATGTCACGCCACTGACAACGCGGCCGGGCCCTTGTCCCGCAAGGGTTCCGCGGGTGCCCGCAAGGGTTCCGCAGGTGCATCCGCAGGTGCCCGCGAGAGTTCCGCCGGTCGCGCCGCCAGGTCGCGTCAGCTGGTCCAGAAGTCCCACCAGCGCGTCAGGATCAGCATGCCGATGATCCCGATGTGCAGGACCGGCAGCACCCAGGCGAACTCGTCGAGGAACCCCTTCAGCCAGCCGGGCGCGGGCAGCAGGCCGTTACGGACGTTGTGCGAGGTGACGGCCCAGAACATGATGATCGTCGCGACCCAGGCGAGGCAGCACCACAGGCAGAGCGAGTTGATGTTGTACAGCGACTGGTACTGCAGCCAGGTCACGAATCCGACGCCGAACAACGTGCCCGCGTTGAAGGTCAGCCAGTACCAGCGCGGGTAGGTCGCCCGCCCGAGCAGGCTCACACCGACGGCGATCACGATGCCGTACGCCACGAGGCCCATCATCGGGTTGGGGAACCCGAAGACGGAGGCCTGGTCGCTCTTCATGATGTTGCCGCAGGAGACGACCGGGTTCAGGCTGCAGCCCGGCGTGAAGTTCGGGTCCTCCAGCAGCTTGAACTTGTCGATGGTGATGACCCAGGAGGCCAGCAGTCCGGCCGCACCCGTGATCATCAGCAGCAGGGCGAGGAACCGCCCGCCGCCCACCGTCCGTGGGACCACCGCGGCTCCCTGATCGGTGGAGACGCCTTCCCTGACCGTCGTCTTGCTCATCACGCCGTTTCCGTAGCTTGAGAGGACCTTCCGGGCACGGTCATTGTGCCGCACACGCGCGTGTGTCCACCGTTCGATGGACATAAGGAAGTACGTACGGCCGTCCCGGAACGCTCGCTTCGGGGGGACGCTCGTTCGCATGACAGCACACGGATACGAACTCGCGGTCGCCGTACGGGGGCTGCGCAAGCGGTACGGCGACATCACCGCCGTCGACGGCATCGATCTCGGCATCCGGCAGGGCGAGGTGTTCGGCCTGCTCGGACCCAATGGCGCGGGCAAGAGCACCACGGTGGAGATCCTTCAGGGCAACCGTTCCCGCGACGCGGGCGAGGTCTCGGTGCTCGGCACGGACCCGGTGAACGCCACGCGCGCGTGGCGCTCGCGGGTCGGCATCGTCTGGCAGGACGAATCCGCGCCCGCCGAGTTGACGGTGGGCGAAACGGTCCGCCATTTCGCGCGCTACTACCCGAGGCCGCGCGATCCGGAAGAGGTCATCGGCCTGGTGGGCCTGGAGCAGAAGACGGGCAGCCGGATCAAGGCGCTCTCGGGCGGGCAGCGGCGGCGGCTCGACGTGGCGCTCGGGGTGATCGGCGACCCCGACCTGCTGCTCCTGGACGAGCCCACGACCGGTTTCGACCCGGCGGCCCGGCGGCAGTTCTGGGAGCTGATCCGCAGGCTCGCCGACGAGGGCACCACGATCCTGCTGACCACGCACTACCTGGAGGAGGCGGAGGCCCTCGCGGACCGGCTCGCGGTGATCGCGCGGGGGCTGGTCGTGGCCGAGGGCGAACCGGCGGAGCTGCGGGACCGGTTCGGCACCGAGGCGGTCGTCGGGTGGACGGAGTCCGACGGCTCGCCCCGCACCGAACGCACCGGGACACCCACGCGGACGGTCGCCGAGCTCATGCACCGCTTCGACGGCGAGATCCCGGGGCTGCGGGTGGCCCGCCCGACCCTGGAGGACGTCTATCTGCGGCTCACGGGCCAGGAGGGCACGCGATGACCACCACGACGGCACAGGCGCGTACGCGGGAGGACGGCGCGCAGCGGCTCCCGGCGGCCTGGCGGCTCGGGTTCCACCGGGGCGCCCTGGAGATCAAGCAGTTCTTCCGGCTCCGCGACCAGGTGGTCTTCACCTTCGCCTTCCCCATCGTGTTCCTCTTCCTCTTCGCGTCGATCTTCAGCGACGACGTGACAGGCGCGGGCGTCACCGCCTCGCAGCTGTACGTGCCGGCGATGATGGCCGCGGGCATCATGACCACCAGCTTCCAGTCGCTCGGCATCTCGATCGCGATCGAGCGGGACGAGAAGGTGCTGCGCCGGCTGCGCGGGACTCCGATGCCGCCGGCCGCGTACTTCGTCGGGAAGATCTGGCTGGTTCTGGTCACCGGCTTCCTGGAGACGGTGATCCTGCTCGCCGTGGGGATCACGTTCTACGGCGTGGAGCTGCCCTCGGACGCCGTGAAGTGGCTGCACTTCGGCTGGATCTTCCTGCTGGGCCTGACGGCGTGCGCCCTGCTCGGCATCGCGATCAGCTCGGTCCCGCGGACAGGCAAGAGCGCCACCTCCGTGGTCGTCCTGCCCTTCCTGGTGCTGCAGTTCATCTCCGGCGTCTACATCGCCATCGACACCATCCCGGACTGGATGCTCAACATCAGCGCGGTGTTCCCGCTGAAGTGGATGTGCCAGGGGCTGCGCGGGGTGTTCCTGCCGGAGTCGGCGCAGGTCCTGGAGCAGGCGGGCAGCTGGGAGTTCGGTCGGATCGCACTGGTGCTCGGGGCGTGGTGCGTCGGAGGATTGCTGCTGTGTCTGCTGACCTTCCGCTGGAAGAACCGCCGCGACGGATGACCGGCGTATCCGTGGACCACGGCGACGGCGCCTACGCCTGGGACCGTTCCTTCCGGCTCTGGGACGCGTACTTCGCCGTGGTGTGGGCGGCCACCCTGGTGTTCGTGCTCGGCACGGACTTCCCGGGGTGGCACACCCGTGCCGTCGCCGCGGCCCTGCTGGTCCCGCTGATCCCCTGGTACGTCCTGGTGGGCCGCCCCGTCCTCAGGAGCGAACCGCCCGACGAGCGGCGGGCCCTCGGATTCCTCGCCGGCTGCCTGGCGCTGTTCCTCCCCTCGGCGATCCTCGTCGGCGAGACCCGGCTGATGACCTTCGCGCTCGTCCCGCCGTGCTTCATGGCGCTGTGCCTGCGCCGGGCCCTGGCCGCGGTCGTCGTCATCAACCTCGCGCCGGTGGTGGGCTGGGCGCTGCTGTGGTGGCCAAGCGACCACGCCGTCTTCTTCAACTCCGTGTTCGCCGTGGTCACCCTGGTCTTCTCGGCGGCCGTCGGTAGCTGGATCATCCGGGTCATCGAGCAGAGCCAGGACCGGGCCGCGCTGATCGCCGAACTGGACGCCAGCCGCCACGAACTCGCGCGGCTCTCGGCGGCGCACGGCGCGCTGGCCGAACGGGAGCGCCTCTCCCGGGAGATCCACGACACGCTCGCGCAGGGCTTCACGAGTCTGCTGATGCTCACGCAGGCGGTCGAGGCGGAGCTGGACCGCTCCGACGTGGCGAAGGCCCGCCGGCATCTGGCCCTGATGGCGGGGACGGCGCGCCAGAACCTCGCCGAGGCGCGGGCCCTGGTCGCCGGCGGCACGCCCGCCGACCTCGACGGGGCGTCCCTGCCCGACGCGCTGCGCCGGCTCGCCGCACGGCACGAGGCGTCGGTGACCGTGTCCGGTCCCGTACGCGCGCTGCCCGCCGCGGCGGAGGTGGTGATCCTGCGCGCCTGCCAGGAGGCGCTGTCCAATGCCCGCAAGCACGCGGGCGGTTCGGCCGCGGTCGGCATCGAGCTGCTCTACTCCTCCGAAGAACTCTCGGCGCGCGTGGGCGACGACGGGTGCGGCTTCGATCCGTCGCAGCCGTCCGGGGGTTACGGGCTGGTGGGGCTGCGGGCGCGGGCCGCCGAGGTGGGCGGGACGACGGTCGTCCGCAGCGCGCCCGGCGAGGGCACGACGGTCACGGTCCGGCTCCCCGTACCACTGGCACCACTGCCACCACTGGCACCACTCGAAAGGGGTACCCCGTGATCCGGATCGTCCTCGCCGACGATCATCCCGTCGTACGCGAGGGGCTGCGCGCGATGCTCAGCGCCGAACCCGATCTGGACGTCGTGGCCGACGCCTCCAGCGGGCCCCAGGCCGAGGCCCTGGCCGCGGAACTCCGGCCGGACATCGTCCTGATGGACCTGCGGATGCCCGGCGGCGGGGGCGTCGACTCGATCCTCCGGATGACCGAGGCGGGGCTGCCGTGCCGGATCGTGGTGCTCACCACGTACGAGACCGACCGGGACATCCTGCGGGCCGTCGAGGCCGGGGCCGCGGGGTATCTGCTCAAGGATCTGCCGCGCGGTGAACTGGCGGACGCGGTGCGGGCCGCCGCTCGCGGGGAGACCGTCCTGGCGCCGTCGGTCGCCGCGCGGCTGGTGGACCAGTTGCGTACGAAGCCGGAGCTTCCGCGGTTGTCCGCGCGGGAGGTGGCGGTGTTGCGGCTGGTGTCCGAGGGGTGCACCAACGCCGAGATCGGGCGGCGGTTGTTCATCGGGGAGTCGACGGTGAAGACGCACTTGCTGCGGGCGTTCGGGAAGCTGGGGGTCGACGACCGGACGGCGGCGGTCACTAGCGCGATGCGTTTCGGCTTGCTTGAGTGACCTTTCCTCGCCCCCGCCGCCCCTACCCTTCCCGTCACTGACTCGGGGGCGCTGCCCCCGAACC
>NZ_JBHWZP010000144.1:0-23044 GCF_042728395.1 Streptomyces sp. NPDC060205 | reverse complement strand
CCCCTACCCGTTCCCGTCCACGCATGGGGGCTCCGCCCCCTCGCCCCCTTTGTCCTCAAACGCCGGACGGGCTGGGTCTCAGCCTCTCCGGCGTTTGAGGAGCGGGGGTTCGGGGGCTGGCCCCCGAGTCAGTGACGGGAATGGGAAGGGGCGGCGGGGGCGAGGAAACGCCCCTAGTCCAGGTAGCCCCGAAGCTGGTCCGCGAAGGCGTGGTCGCGGAGTTTGTTCAGCGTCTTGGACTCGATCTGACGGATCCGCTCGCGCGTGACCCCGAAGATCCGCCCGATCTCCTCCAGCGTACGAGGCCGACCGTCCGCCAGGCCGTACCGCAGCTGAACCACCTTCCGCTCCCGCTCCCCGAGCGTCGACAGCACCGCCTCCAGATGCTCCCGAAGGAGCAGGAACGCCGCCGACTCCACAGGACTCGTCGCGTCCCCGTCCTCGATGAGGTCCCCGAGGGCGACATCGTCCTCCTCCCCCACCGGAGCGTGGAGCGACACCGGCTCCTGCGCCAGCCGCAGCACCTCGCTGACCCGCTCACTGGGCAGGTCGAGATGCGCCGCGACCTCCTCGGGCGTCGGCTCGTACCCCCGTTCCTGCAGCATCCGCCGCTGCACCCGCACGACGCGGTTGATGAGTTCGACCACGTGCACGGGGACCCGGATCGTGCGGGCCTGGTCGGCGAGGGCGCGGGACATGGCCTGGCGGATCCACCAGGTCGCGTACGTCGAGAACTTGTACCCGCGGGCGTAGTCGAACTTCTCGACGGCCCTGATCAGCCCGAGGTTGCCTTCCTGGACCAGGTCGAGCATGGTCAGCCCGCGTCCTACGTACCGCTTGGCGACGGAGACGACGAGGCGCAGGTTGGCCTCGATGAGGCGGCGTTTGGCCATCCGGCCCATGACCACGAGTTTGTCGAGGTCCAGGGCGAGCTGGCTGTCGAGGTCGGAGGCCAGCCTGAGTTTCTCCTCGGCGAAGAGGCCCGCTTCGACCCGGCGGGCGAGCTCGACCTCCTCGACCGCGGTGAGCAGCGGGATCCGGCCGATCTCCCGCAGGTACTGGCGGAACAGGTCGGAGGACGGCCCTCCGGTGTCCGCTCGTCCGCGCGGCACGTCCACCGGTTCCGGCGTCTCGGTCTCGCTCTCCACGAGGACGGCGGCGGGCGGCTCCGGCGTGCTGTCCGCCTCCGAAGCGCTCTCGGGGTGATGGGCGGCACGGTTCTGCGGTGGTACGGCCGCGAGGACATCGGCGTCCGTGTCCTTGTGCGCGGGGTGCGCGGTGTGCGTGCTGTTGTCGGTCAGGGTCTGGGTCTGCACGGGGGCGACCTCCAGGAATGTCGCTGCTGAGGCGTGCGGCAGCGGGACGGGGACGACGGCCTTGCCGCTGTCCGTCCCGAACACGTTGAGCGGAACCGCGGGGACTTCGGACCCGTCGCGTTCGGGTCGGCCGCGCTCCGAGGACTCAGGCACCGGAACCCAGTGTGGAGTACGACACATCCTCGCCACGAGGGGCGTGCGGTGACTTTTTGAGTCCTGTCCGTGACTGCCTGGTTACCCTCACGGAAAGCGGGTGTGGTCCTGTGGGCCCTGATCTGGGACGTTTCCCGAGGTGTCCGGTTCCCGATCCGGTTTCGGGCCGGGGGCCCGCGGCGCCGGCCCCTCTAGAGCGCGGCCGGGCCCTTCTCCCGCAGTGCCTGGTCGTACTGCTGGAGCACCCACAGCTCGTTCTGCACGGCGGCCAGCTGGGCCTGGTCGCCCTGTGCGCTGGCGCGCGCGAGTGCGCCCTGGACGTCACGGACCCGGCGCTCGACGGCGCGCCGGCGGACGGTCACCAACTGCTCGCCGGCGTAGGCCTCGTCGACGGTCTTGCGCATGATGGCCTCGACGGCCAGCTCCGTGACCATGGCGCGAACCACGTCGTCGGCGGCGGCCTCGCGGACCTGTACGAGGTATTCCTGCGGGGCCTGGACGCCGAGCTCCGCGCCGCCCGCCTCCATGATCGTCTCGCGGACCGCCGCGTACGGCGGGGCGGTGAACTCGTCCACCCCGTACGCATCGAAGGCCGGGGAGACCAGGTCGGGGCGCTGCAGGGCCAGCTTCAGCAGTTCGCGTTCGGTGGCGAACACGGGGTTGCGCAGGGTCAGGGCCGGGCCCGAAGGGGGCTTGGGGCCGCTGTTCTCGTACTGCTGCGGGGCGCGGCCGTTGCCTGTCGGCGCGGGGCCCTTGCCGCCGCGGTCGCGGGCCCAGCGGGCCAGCTGGGCGACCCGCTTGACGACGAACTGCGTGTCGAGGATGCCGAGCATGCCGGCGAGCTGGACGGCGACCTCGTGCTGGGCGCCGCTGTTCTTGATGCGGGCCACGACGGGAGCGGACTCGTCGAGCGCCGCGGCTCGGCCGGCGGGGGTCTCCAGGTCGTAGCGGGCGATGATCTGGCGCAGGGCGAACTCGAAGAGCGGGGTGCGCGGTTCGACGAGGTCGGCGACGGCCGCGTCGCCCTTGGCGAGGCGCAGGTCGCAGGGGTCCATGCCGTCCGGGGCGATCGCGATGTACGTCTCGGCGGCGAACTTCTGGTCGTCCTCGAAGGCGCGCAGGGCGGCCTTCTGGCCGGCCGAGTCCCCGTCGAAGGTGAAGATCACCCGCGCCGAGCCGTTGTCCATCAACAGCCGGCGCAGGATCTTGATGTGGTCGTTGCCGAAGGCCGTGCCGCAGGTCGCGATGGCGGTGGTGATGCCGGCGAGGTGGCAGGCCATGACGTCGGTGTAGCCCTCGACGACGACGGCCCGGCTGCTCTTGGCGATGTCCTTCTTGGCGAGGTCGATGCCGTACAGGACCTGGGACTTGCGGTAGATCGGTGTGTCGGGTGTGTTCAGGTACTTCGGGCCGTTGTCCGACTCGTAGAGCTTGCGGGCGCCGAAGCCGACGACCTCGCCGCCGATGTCGCGGATCGGCCACATCAGCCGGCCGCGGAAGCGGTCGATGGGGCCGCGGCGGCCTTCCTGGGCGAGGCCGGACAGGACCAGTTCCTTGTCGGTGAAACCCTTGCCGCGCAGGTGGCGCACGAGGTGGTCCCAGCCCTGGGGGCTGTAGCCCACGCCGAAGTGCGTGGCGGCCGACTGGTCGAAGCCGCGCTCGGCGAGGAACGTGCGGCCGGCGTCGGCCTCGGAGCTGGTGTCGAGCTGTTCGACGTAGAACTTGGCGGCGGCCTGGTGGGCCTCGACCAGGCGGATCCGCTCGCCGCGCTGGTGGGAGGGGTTGTACCCGCCCTCCTCGTAACGAAGGGTGATGCCCGCCTGGCCCGCGAGGCGCTCGACCGCCTCCGAGAAGGTGAGGTGGTCGACCTTCATCACGAACGTGATGGTGTCGCCGCCCTCCTGGCAGCCGAAGCAGTGGAAGAGTCCCTTGCTCGGGCTGACCTGGAAGGAGGGCGACTTCTCGTCGTGGAACGGGCACAGTCCCTTGAGGTTTCCGCCGCCCGCGTTGCGCAGTTGGAGGTATTCGGACACCACGGCGTCGATCGGGACCGCGTCCCGAACCGCCTTCACGTCCTCGTCGTTGATCCTGCCGGCCACGCGCCGAGTCTACGGGGACGGTGTGACAGTGGAGTCCCCCCGAGACCCTCCGCCGGTCATGGGACCAGGCTGTCCAGCGGAACGTGCGGGTCGGCGAGGGCCTCGGTGTCCACCTGTACCCCCGTGCGGATCAGCTGCTGGATGGGTTCTGTGACGTCCCACACATTGACGTTCATCCCGGCGAGCACGCGCCCCTCCTTCACCCAGAAGGCGATGAACTCGCGCTTGCTCGCGTCTCCCCGGATCACCACTTGGTCGTACGTCCCCGGGGGCGCCCAGCCCGAGTACTCAAGCCCTACGTCGTACTGGTCGGAGAAGAAATAGGGCACCCTGTCGTACGTCGTTCCGCGGCCCAGCATCGCCCGGGCCGCCGCCGGGCCGCCGTTCAGCGCGTTCGCCCAGTGCTCGACGCGCAGCCGCCTGCCGAACAGGGGGTGCGGGAAGGCGGCCACGTCACCGGCCGCGTAGATGTCGGGGTCGGAGGTGCGCAGCCGCTCGTCGACCGCGATGCCGCCGCCGTGCGCCCGGTCGGCCAGTTCCAGGCCGGCCGCCTCCGCGAGGCCGGTGCGCGGGGCCGCGCCGATCGCCGCCAGGACGTCGTGCGCGGGGTGTTCCTCGCCGTCGTCGGTGCGGGCGGCCAGGACCAGGCCGTCGTGGCCGGTGATCTCGGTGAGGCGTGCGCCGAAGTGGAAGCGGACACCGTGCTCGCGGTGCAGTTCGGCGAAGATCTCGCCCAGCTCGGGGCCGAGCACGCCGTGCAGCGCGGTCTGCTCGGGCTCGACGACGGTGACCTCGGCCCCGTACTCCCGGGCCGCCGCGGCGATCTCCAGGCCGATCCAGCCGGCGCCCGCGATCACCAGGTGGCCGTTGTCGCGGCCGAGGGCGGCCAGGACCTGCTTGAGGCGCTCGGAGTGGGCGAGGCGCCGCAGGTGGTGGACGCCGACGAGGTCCGTGCCCGGGATGTCGAGCCGGCGCGGCTCGGCGCCGGTCACCAGCAGCAGCTTGTCGTAGTGGACGAGTGTGCCGTCGTCGCCGAAGCGGACGGTCTTCGCGGCCCGGTCGATCGCGTCGACGGTCTGGCCGAGGTGCAGCTCGACGTCGTTCTGCGCGTACCAGGCGGGTTCGTGGACGAAGACGCTGTCGCGCTCCTCCTTGCCGAGCAGGTATCCCTTGGACAGCGGCGGCCGTTCGTACGGGTGGTCCCGTTCGTCACAGATCAGTATCACCCGGCCGTTGAAGCCCTCCGCCCGGAGGGTTTCGGCCGCCTTGGCGCCGGCCAGGCCTCCTCCGACGATGACGAATGTCTGATCTGCGTCGACCACTTGATGCCTCCTCGTTACGGTGTCGCCACCTGCGAGCGTCCCGCACGCAGCGTGATGGGGGAAGAGGGAGCGGCCCCTTCAGGCCACGCAGGGTCACGTCCGCCCCCTCCGGATGTCACACCTGCACCCTGAGCCTCGCATGCAGTGATCGTGCGGCGGCGTCCGTGAGCGAGGCGATCTGATCGACGATCACCCGCTTGCGGGCACGGTCGTCGGGCGCCTCGTCGAACAGGGCACGGAACTGCGGGTCGAGGCCTTCCGGCGCCCGCGCGGTCAGCGCCTCGGCCAGCTCGGCGACGACGATCCGCTGGTCGGCGCGGAGCAGCTCCTGCTCGGCGCGCTGCATCACGTACCGGTCGGCGACGGCCTTGAGCACCGCGCACTCCAGGCGCGCGGCGCGCGGGACGACCAGCTCGGCGGCGTACCGCGTGAGCCTGCCCGTCCCGTACGTCGCGCGCGTGGCGCTCTCCGCGGCGAGGCAGAACCGGCCGATGAGCTGGCTCGTGGCGTCCTTCAGGCGGGCCTGGGCGACGGCCGAGCCGTCGTAGCCGTGCGGCCACCACTCCTGGGCGAGGATCCGGTCGAGGGCCGCGGCCAGCTCGGCGGGGTCGGTGTCCGCCTCCACGTACCGCCCGATCGCGACCCGGAAGATCTCCTGCCGTTCGGGATCCGCGTGCAGGCACTCGGGGTCGATGTGACCCGCGTGCAGGCCGTCCTCCACGTCGTGCACCGAGTACGCCACGTCGTCGGCCCAGTCCATGACCTGGGCCTCGAAGGTGGCGCGGGTGCCGGGGGCGCCCTCGCGGATCCAGTCGAAGACGGGGCGGTCGTCCTCGTAGACCCCGAACTTCGGGGATTTCGGGTCGGTGGGGTGGGCGCCGCGCGGCCAGGGGTACTTCGTGGCGGCGTCGAGGGTGGCGCGGGTGAGGTTGAGGCCGACGCTGACCAGGCCGTCCCCGTCAGCGAGGGCCGCCGCCGGGACGGCCGCGCCGCGCACGAAGCGCTTGGGCTCGATACGGGTGAGGAGTCTGAGCGACTGGGCGTTGCCCTCGAAGCCGCCGCAGTCCTCGGCGAACTCGTTCAGCGCCTGTTCTCCGTTGTGCCCGAACGGGGGGTGGCCCAGGTCGTGGGAGAGACAGGCCGCCTCCACGAGGTCGGGGTCGCAGCCGAGGGCGGCGCCCAGCTCGCGGCCGATCTGGGCGCACTCCAGGGAGTGGGTCAGACGGGTGCGGGGGCTCGCGTCCCAGACCTGGCTTCGGGTGCCGGGGGTGACCACCTGGGTCTTGCCCGCGAGGCGGCGGAGGGCGGAGCTGTGCAGGACGCGGGCGCGGTCTCGCTGGAAGGCGGTGCGGCCTGGGCGTTTGTCCGGCTCCGTGGCCCAGCGGGCCACTGACGTGGGGTCGTAGGCCGGGGGGGTGGTCTGTGGCTCGGGTGCCTGTGGGGGGCGGGGGGTTTCGGTGCTCGTGCCTTCCATGCCTTGACAGTAAGCGGAGGGGCTGACAATTGGGGTGTGGGGTTGCGCCTGCGCGGTTTTTGAGCCTGCGCGTTTTGCGCCTGCGCGTCTGCCGGGTGCTGATGGTGCGCGGGTGCGGGTGCGTTGTGGCTGGTCGCGCAGTTCCCCGCGCCCCTGGGGGCTGCGCCCCCTGAAAGACTGCGCCGTTCCGGGCTGCGCCCCTAGGCGGTTGCGGCCAGGGTGGGGGTCATGGCCTCGTCGTAGCGGTGCAGGGCCAGGTGGGCCATCGCCTGGTGGGCGCCCAGGGGGGCCGATGCCAGGCCCGGGGCCGCTGCCGTGCACTCCGTGGCGAAGCGGCCGGGGGCCGTGAAGTACGAGGCCACCGCGATGCGGGGGCGGCCCCGGGCGGTGAGGGCGCGTACGGCGTCCGTGACCGTGGGGGTCGCGGCGGAGGCGTACGCAGGGACGACCGGTACGCCGAGGCGGTGCGCGAGCAGCCTCGCGGTGCGGCGGGTGTCGAGAGCCGCGTCGGGGTCGCGCGAGCCCGCCGCGGCGAGCACGACCGCGCTCGTCCGGCGCTCGGCGGCGTCCGGCGTGCGCCAGCCGGCCTCGACGAGGCGCTCGTACAGCGTCTCGACCAGCAGCGGGTGCGGGCCGAGCGGTCCGGCGATCCGGACGTGCGCCGACGACGCCGCGGCGGCCTCGGGGATGTCCCGCTTGACGTGGTGGCCGCGGCTCAGCAGCAGCGGTACGAGGACCGCGTCACCGGTGCCGAGGGCGGCGAGCGTGTCGGGCAGCAGGGGTTCGTTCAGCTCGATGTGGCCGAGGTGCACGGGCAGGCCGGGGCGCAGCTCGCGGATCCGCTCCATGAGGGTCCGTACGGTGCTCAGGGCGCGCGGATCGCGGCTGCCGTGGCCCACCAGGACGAGCGCGGGCGGGGCAGGACGCCGGGTGCCGCGCCGACTGCTGCTGTTCCGGTTCATGAGGTGCGCCGTCATGCCTCAAGGATGCCGGTACGAGGTTGCCGACCCGTTGCGCCGTGGTCACGGAGCTTTTCCGGGGCTTCACGGCGGGGTGCGGAGCCGTGTGAGATGCCGTGCCCTGAGTGGCGTGTCCCGGAGTGAACCGGATGGCCCCGCCACGCGTCTCCCGTGGCGAGGCCGCCCGAGGCCACCCGGGGAGGGACCGTCCCATGCGTCGTCCGAGACGTCCGCGCCTGCCGCGACTGCCGGAGTTCCTGCGACCGCGGCTGCCGCGCACCCGTACCGGGCAGCGCCGTGCCGTGCAGGCCGTGATGGCCGGCTGTGTGCTCGCGCTGCTGCCGTCGGCGTGGATGTTCACGGTCACGGACGACCGGCTGCGGACGGTGGCGGACGTGCCGCGCACCGAGGTCGCGGTCGTCTTCGGGGCCGGGCTGTGGCAGGGCGAGCCGTCCCCGTATCTCGCGCACCGGCTGGACGCGGCGGCGCAGCTGTACCGGTCAGGCCGTATCCAGGTGGTCCTGGTCACCGGCGACAACAGCCGTGAGGACTACGACGAGCCGGACGCCATGCGCGCCTATCTCACGAAGCGGGGCGTGCCCGACGGGCGGATCGTCAGCGACTACGCCGGCTTCGACACCTGGGACTCCTGTGTCAGGGCCAAGAAGATCTTCGGCGTGGACGAGGCCGTACTGATCAGCCAGGGCTTCCACATCCGGCGCGCGGTCGCGCTCTGCCAGGAGGCGGGCGTCGCGTCGTACGGCGTCGGGGTGGACGACGTGCACGACACGACCTGGTACTACGGCGGGGCCCGCGAGGTGATGGCGGCCGGGAAGGCGCTCATGGACGCGGTCTTCGAGCCCGATCCGACGTTCCTGGGACCCCAAGAGCCGGGCGTGGAAAGGGCGTTGGCGTCCGCCAAACAGTCTGCCGGGCAGTAGTCGGGAGATGGATGTCACGCCGCCGAGCGGGTTTGGCGGCGGTCGCTCACCCTGCCGCGTGAAAGCGGTTCCGAAGCGTTCTGTAGTCAACTGACTACGGATAGTGTCTGTTTCAGCAGCCCGGACCTTCAACTGGGCTTGAGGGAAGGACACATGATGACTGGACTTCGTACCGCTTTCGTCGCCGCCATGGCGGCCGCACTGCTGTCGGTGCCGGGTGCCGTGGTGAGTGCGTCGGCGGACACCGACGGGTCGCTGCGGGAGCCCGGGTGCGCCAAGCTCGGCGCCTCCGGCTGGGGATGGGCCGACATCCACAACGTGTGCGGCCACACGATCTCCGCCACGGTCGAAGTCGACGGGTGGGACCCCAGCTGTATCCAGATCGGCCCCGGCGGGGTCGGACGCATCGGCCTGGAGGCGGGCGACGAGCCGTACTACGCGTACGAGTGCTGAGCGGGGCCGCGTGAGCGGGCCGTGAGTGCGGGCCGCGTGAACGGACCATGTGAGCGGACCGTGTGAGCGGTCGCGGGTGCGTGGCCGCGCATGCGTGGCTGAGTGATCGCGGTCCCCGGGCGGGCGGCGGGGTGGGAGTACTGGCGGGTGCTCCCACCCCGCCGCCCCTCCTCGTGGGGCGCCCTCACGGTCGGCCGGGGCGGGCGGGGAGGTCCCCGTGCCTGTCGCGTAACCGGGTGCGTCGTGCCGCGTAACACGTCCGACGCACGCTGGGCGGTATGCAGACCTCCGTGACGCCCACCCACTGCCCGTACTGCGCGCTGCAGTGCGGGATGAACCTGACCCCCGTGCCGGACGGCGCCGGCGGCAGCGTGGTGGAGGTGACGGAACGCACCGACTTCCCGGTGAACCGGGGCGCCCTGTGCGGCAAGGGCCGCACCGCGCCCGCGCTGCTCTCGTCCCGGGTGCGGCTGACCACCCCGCTGGTCCGTACGGACGGCGAGCTGCGGCCGTCCGGCTGGGACGAGGCGCTCGACCGGATCGCCGAGGGGCTGTCCCGCACGCGTACGGAGCATGGCCCGGACGCGTGCGGGATCTTCGGCGGGGGCGGGCTGACCAATGAGAAGGCGTACACGCTCGGCAAGTTCGCGCGGGTCGCGCTCGGTACCTCGCAGATCGACTACAACGGCCGTTTCTGCATGTCGTCCGCGGCGGCCGGCGGTATCAAGGCCTTCGGTCTGGACCGGGGGCTGCCCTTCCCGCTGGAGGACATCCCGCGGACGGGGTGCGTGATCCTCGTCGGCTCGAACCTCGCCGAGACCATGCCGCCCGCGCTCCGCTATCTCACGGAGCTGAAGGAGAACGGCGGCACGTTGATCGTGATCGATCCGCGCCGCACACGCACGGCCGAGCAGGCGGATCTCCATCTCGCCCCGCGTCCCGGCACCGATCTCGCCCTGGCGCTCGGGCTGTTGCACCTGGTGGTGGCCCAAGGGCGTACGGACGAGGCGTACATCCAGGAGCGTACGAGCGGGTGGGAGGAGGCGCGGGCCGCGGCGATGGCGCACTGGCCGGAGTACGTGGAACGGATCACGGGGGTGTCCGTGCCCCAACTCCGCGAGACCGTGCGGATGTTCTGCGAGCCGGAGTCCGCGATGGTGCTCACCGCGCGCGGGCCCGAGCAGCAGTCCAAGGGCACGGACACGGTCGGCGCGTGGATCAACCTGTGCCTGGCGACGGGGCGGGCGGGGCGGCCGTACTCCGGGTACGGCTGTCTCACCGGGCAGGGCAACGGACAGGGCGGGCGTGAACACGGCCAGAAGGCCGACCAGCTGCCCGGGTACCGCAAGCTCGACGACCCGGCGGCGCGGCGGCATGTGGCCGAGGTCTGGGGCGTCGACCCCGACTCGCTGCCGGGGCCCGGCCGCAGCGCGTACGAGCTGCTCGACGCCATGGGTACGGACATCCGCTCGCTGCTGGTGATGGCCTCGAACCCGGTCGTGTCCGCGCCCCGGGCCGCCCACATCGAGGAACGGCTGCGGTCGCTGGACTTCCTGGCCGTCGCCGACGTGGTGCTGTCCGAGACGGCCGAGCTGGCGGACGTCGTCCTCCCCGTCACCCAGTGGGCCGAGGAGACGGGCACGACGACCAACCTGGAGGGCAGGGTCCTGCTGCGTCGGCAGGCGATCACACCGCCGGACGGCATCCGCAGCGATCTGTACGTGATGCGGGAACTGGCCGCCCGCCTGGGCGTGGAGAAGGGCTTCCCCACGGACCCGGAGGAGGTCTTCGAGGAGCTGCGGCGGGCCAGTGCGGGTGGGGCCGCCGACTACTCGGGGATCACGTACCGGCGGCTGGTGGAGGAGGGCGGGGTGTTCTGGCCCTGCCCGGCGGAGGACGGGGACGGGGAGGGGGATGGAGACAGGGACGGGGACGGGGTTCACCCCGGTACGCCCCGGCTGTTCCTCGACCGGTTCGCCACCCCGGACGGGCGCGCCCGGTTCGCCGCCGTGAGCCATCGGCCGCTGGCGGAGGAGCCGGACGAGGAGTACCCGGTGCTGCTGACCACCGGCCGGGTGGTCTCCCAGTACCAGTCCGGAGCGCAGACGCGCCGCGTCGACGAGCTGAACGCCGCCGCGCCCGGCCCCTTCGTGGAACTGCATCCCCGGCTGGCCGAGCGGCTCGGGGTCGCGGAGGGGGAGCCGCTGGCCGTGGTGTCACGGCGGGGGCGGGCGGTGGCGCCGGCGCGGATCACGACCGCGATCCGGGCCGACACGGTGTTCATGCCGTTTCACTGGCCTGGGGAGGGGCGGGCCAACACGTTGACGAATCCGGCGCTGGATCCGGTGTCTCGGATGCCGGAGTTCAAGGGGTGTGCGGTGCGGGTGGAGCGGGTGGGGAGTGTTGAGCGGGTGGGTTGAGGTCGGGGGACGCTGCGGGTCCGTGGGGGCTGGTCGCGCCCCGCGGCGGAGCCGTAAATAGACACAGCCCCGCGCCCCTAAAAGCCAAAGATTGCGCCGTTCCCCGCGCCCCTGAACAGACAAAAGACTGCGCCGTTCCCCGCGCCCCTAACGGGGCCTCCAGTTGCCGCCTTTGATCAGCTGGCCGCTCGCCCTTAGTTCCGCCGCCACCGCCGGTGCCGCCACGTACACCCAGGCCCGTACGCGCGTGGCGTCCGTCGTCCTCGTCACGTCTCTCGCCACGCGCTCGTAGAGGTTCGACGGGGCGCCCGAGGTGTACTCCTCCAGTTCGTCGAGTGCGGCGAGGAGTTGTGTGTACGTGGCCGGGTCGGCCGTGACCAGTTCGCCGTGGACCACTCCCCCGCAGGCTTCAGGCGTCTCGACGGCGTACGGATAGCCGGGGCCCTCGTACAGCAGCGCGCCCGTGAGTGTCGCCGGGGTCTGCGCGAGTGTGCGGCCGCGAAGGAAGGTGTCGTGGTTCCCCTCACCACGGAGCAGCGTCCCGTAGACGAAGAACGGCAGCCGGCTCACTGTGCCCGGACCTTTGCAGAAACGATTCCCACCCCACACACATCCCCACACGTCCCCCAGCGATCAGCTATGGACATGACACCGTCCGGCCACCTAGAACTGAGCGGGCATTCGCATTCGCATCCCCCGCCCCCCACTCCCCCCACCACGCGTTTCGCGTGCCTTCCTGAGGAGTTCGATGCGTTCGATGAGTCGGACACGGCACATCCGGGGCTCGCGCCTCGCCACCGTCGGTATATCCGCGGCGGCCACCACCCTGCTGGCGGGCGCCCTGTCCCCCGGCGCTGCCGCGGCCGACGGGCCGGACCGGGACACCGTGCTCGGCAACGCCGCGGCGGTGATCGCCGAGCAGGCCGCACGGCTGGGCCTCACCTCCGACCAGGGTACGAAGGCCCGTGACGTGATCGTCGACGCGGACGGCACGCAGCATGTGCGCTACGACCGGACGTACCGTCAACTGCCGGTGCTGGGCGGCGACTTCGTGGTCCATCTGACGGCGTCCGGCGACTACCGCAGCTCCGAACGGGCCACCACGCGCCCCCTCTCCCTGCCGAGCGTCGAGCCGTCGGTGTCCGCGCCCAAAGCGGCCGACATCGCCACCGCGGCCCTGCGTCTCGCGAACGTCGGCGAGACGCTCCGCGGGCTGGTCGCCAAGCCTCAGTTGATGGTGGACGCCCTGCACGGCAAGCCGAAGCTGGCCTGGCGCACCGAGGCCACCGGCAAGGACTCGCTCGGGAATCCGATGGCCCGGGTCGTCCTCACCGACGCGGTCACCGGCAAGCAGATCGACGCCTGGGACAGCATCGAGACGGCGGCCGGCGACGGCCGCTCGCTGTACGCCGGTACGGTCCCGCTGCAGACGACAAAGTCCGGCTCGGCCTATCAACTGACCGACCCCACCAGGGGAAACACGTACACGGGCGACACGCAGAACAAGACCGACTCCTGCATCCTGATCCTCTGCTACAAGCGTGCGGCGGCACCCGTCCTCACCGACGCCGACAACCACTGGGGGACGGGCGCCGGTTCCGACCGCGCCTCGGCTGCGGTCGACGCACAGTACGGGACCGACACCACCTGGGACTACTACAAGAAGGTCCACGGCCGCAGCGGGATAGCGGGCGACGGCAAGGGCTCGTACAACCGGGTGCACTACGGGAGCGCCTACAACAACGCGTTCTGGGACGACGGCTGCTTCTGCATGACGTACGGCGACGGTGACGGGACGACGTTCGGGCCGCTGGTGTCCCTGGACGTGAGCGGCCACGAGATGTCGCACGGCGTGACCTCGAAGACGGCGGCGCTGACGTATTCGGGCGAGCCCGGCGGCCTCAACGAGGCGACCTCCGACATATTCGGCACCCTGGTGGAGTTCTACGCCGCCAATCCCTCGGACCCCGGGGACTGGCGGATCGGCGAGAAGGTCGTGAAGTCCGGCTTCGGCCGCTCCGCGCTCCGGTACATGGACCAGCCCTCCAAGGACGGCGCCTCCGCGGACTGCTGGACCTCCTCGGTCGGCAGTCTCGACGTCCACTACTCCTCGGGCGTCGCCAACCACTTCGCGTACCTCCTCGCCGAGGGCAGCGGCCCGAAGACCATCGGAGGCGTCGCGCACAACGGCACGACCTGCGACGGCACGAAGGTGACGGGCATCGGCAGGGCCGAACTGGGTGCGATCTGGTACCGGGCGCTGACGGTCTACATGACGTCGTCGACGAAGTACGCGGGCGCCCGCACGGCGACCCTGAACGCCGCGAAGGACCTGTACGGCGCGGGCAGCGCGGAGTACGCGGCGGTGGGGGCGGCCTGGTCGGCGGTCTCGGTGAAGTGAGGCGACGCACGTCACCTGTGGCTGCCCCGGTTCATGGCCGGGGCGGCCACTCGCGCGTCGGGGGCGGCGTGCAGGTGCCGGTCAGTGGCGGTCGGTCAGTGGCGGTCGGTCAGGTAGACCGACCGCAGCTTGAGGCGGTCCGAGGCCGGCCGGCCGTGCGGGCGCAGTGTCCAGGAGTCGCCGGTGCAGTCGGGCTCGGTGAACACCATCACCCAGACGTCGGTGTCGTTGTGCGGGGCGAAGGCCGGCTCGGACGCGCCCGGGTCCGCGACCTCGGGCAGCACGATGCAGCCGGGGCTCTCCGGGTCGTGCAGGGTGACCGACTGCGGCAGGCCGTCGGGCCCGGCGTATCGGTAGGAGAAGTCTCCTGTGGCGGCACTCGCGGACGCCGCGTGGGTGACCACGAGGACGAGCGCTCCGACTGCGGCGGCAGCGGTGTGGCGAAGACGCATTCCTTTTCCTCCGGAACGTTGACGGCTCCCCGGGGCCGATGAGCCCGGGGAGTCCGTGAATCCGTCTGCCGCATCCCCCGGCCCGGCCGTGCGGATACGCGGTGTCACCCGCACGCGCACGAGGTATCGATCCTGCGTACGCCGTGTGGGTCCGCGGCCCGTCGCCTTTAAGGAGTGGCCGCTCATGGGCGCCGCGTGCCACGGTTCACGTCACGCGTAGGACGCAGGACACGCAGGGCATTGAGATTACGGAGCCATATGCCGCCCGCCCCCAAGATGCATCCCGACGAACTCGACATCGACGAAGCGCTCGTCGGGCGGCTCGTCGCCGAGCAGTTTCCGCAGTGGGGCGGGCTGGACGTGGAGCAGGTCGTGTCCGCCGGGACCGACAACGCCATGTACCGGCTCGGCGACGACATGGTCGTACGGCTGCCGCGGTTGCCCGGTGGGGCGGGGCAGGTCGAGAAGGAGCAGCGGTGGCTGCCGAGGCTCGCGCCGCGTCTGCCGCTCGCCGTCCCCGTGCCGCTCGCCGCGGGCGTGCCCGGGCAGGGGTACGCGCTGCCGTGGGGCGTGTTCCGCTGGCTGGACGGCAGCAACGTCTACGACCGGCCGCTGGGGGCGGGTGCCGAACTCGCCGATGCGGCAGTGCGGTTGGGGCGGTTCGTGGCCGCGCTGCGGGAGGTCGACGCCGTCGGCGGGTCGCCCTCCTGGCGTGGTGGGCCGCTCGCCGACGACCGGCACGTGCGGGCCGCGATCCGTGAGCTGGGCGCGGACGGCACGCTGGACGCGAGTGCCGTGACCGCCGTCTGGGAGGACGCGCTGCCGGTCCCCCGGTGGAGCGGCGACCCCGTCTGGCTGCACGGCGACCTCCTGCCCGGCAATCTGCTGGCCCAGGACGGTCGCCTCAGCGCGGTCATCGACTTCGGCGGGCTCGGCACCGGCGATCCGGCGGCCGACGTGCTCGCCGCCTGGGCCGTGTTCGACGAGGCGACCCGGCCCCTGTTCCGCGAGGCCGCCGCCGTCGACGACGACACCTGGGCCCGCGGGCGCGGCTGGGCCCTGTACTTCGGGCTGACGGCCGGGCACCACTACCGGGTCACCAATCCCGTGCTGGCGGCGGTGGGCCGCCGGGCGGTGGCGCAGGCCGTCGCCGACGCCGACGCCGAGTAGAAAGCCCGGCTGCCTCAGCAGCAGCGCGCCCGGCAGTGTCAACTGCCGTACGGTCGTACCCTCTTGGCCTCCCGCAGCGCCGACCCCCACCACCCCAGCTGGTCCAGCATCACCTTCGCGGCGGCGTCCGGGGCCGCGGGGTCCCGGTGGCGGCCCTCGTCGTCGAAGGACGCGCCCGCGTTGTGGAAGGAGACCGTGTCGCGGACGGTGACGGCGTGCAGTTCCGCGAAGACCTGGCGGAGCTGTTCGACGGCCCGCAGGCCGCCGGAGACCCCGCCGTACGAGACGAAGGCGACGGGCTTGGCCCGCCACTCCTCGTAGTGCCAGTCGATGAGGGCCTTGAGCGAGGCGGGGAAGGAGTGGTTGTACTCGGGGGTCAGGACGACGAAGGCGTCGGCGGCGGCCAGCTTGGGCGTGATCTTCGCCAGCTCGGCGGTCACCTCGGGTGTCGGGGAGTGGGAGAGGGCCGTCGGCAGTCCGGCGTCGGCCGTGTCCACCACCTCGGCCGTCAGGTCGTCGCGTTCGCGGAGCCGGCCGAGGAGCCAGTCGGCGACGACGGGACCGAAGCGGCCCTCGCGGTTGCTGCCGATGATGACGGCGACCTTGAGGGGGGCCGGGAGGGACACGCTGAGAGGGGCGGGAACGTCCGCGGTGGGGTTCATGCGCCGAGCCTCACACCTCGACCAAACTTGAGGTCAAGCCGCCGGTGGCGGGAACCGGTCACCCGTTCACACGTGCCGCCCGCGCTCTTCGGGTTCTTTTTGCCCGAGCCCTCCGCACACGCCGGTGACCTGGTGAAACGTGGGCGGGGTGGCGTCGCGCGTCCCCCGCCTGACACCCGTTCAGCGCACTTCTGACCTGACATCAGGAGGCGTACGCCGTCGACTGCCACTTACCTCGGTAGGGCAGGGCGTGACCGACGCAGCGACACATGGGGGTGTCGCGGGCCGCGCCCCTCGACAGGAGCACGCACGATGCGCACAGCCCGCCTGCTGACCGGTACCGCGCTCGCCGTCGCCTCGGCGGCCCTCTGCGCGGCGCCCGCGTACGGGGCGGACGGGGAGACGGGCGACGCGGGGTCCATCGAGCTGTATCCGGCCACCGTCGCGCCCGGCGCCGAGGTCACCGTGAACACCGCGTCGTGCGAGGCCGACGACGCCGTGTCGGGTGACGCCGGGGCCGTCGGCGCGGGCCGTTTCACGCTGATCCCCAGCGCGCACGAAGGGGACGCGGTCGGCCGGTTCGAGGTGCCGCCCTCCGCGCAGCCCGGCACGTACGAGATCGTCGTGCGCTGTTCCGGCGGTCCGCGGATGACCGGCGACCTGGTGGTCACGCTCACCTCCACCCAGGAGAGCAGTCCGCAGGCGCAGGTCCACCCGCGGGGAAGTGTGAAGACGGGGGTCGGCGGCGCACTCGGCCCCGACCCCGTGCAGACCGCGGCGGGAGTGGCCGCCCTGGCCGTCGCCGCCGCGGGCGGTACCTGGCTCCTGCATCGCCGGGCGAGAGGCGACGGGATCTGACGGACACCCTCCGCTGTCCCGGTACCGCCGTCCCCTCCCTCTCCGGGCCCGACGCCCCTCGCGGCCCGGAGGGGGACGCGGGACCCATGGAACGTCACAGGATGAGAGGGGGCCCGGGTGCGGGTGCGTCCGTTCGGCAGCGTCTCGAAGATCTCCAACCTCCCGATAGCCGTCGCCACCCTCCTCGCGCTGCTCTGCGGGGCCTGGCTGCTGCACAGCGGCGCGAGGACGCATGCGCCGCCCCAGCCGTCGGCCGCGCAGGCCCGCGCGGGCAGCCATGTGGACCGGCCCGCGGCCGACGCGCTCCCGCACTCGCCGCCCGACCGCGTCCGTATCCCCTCCATCCGGGTGGACGCCCCCCTCATGGGCCTCGGCCTCTCCCCGCAGGGCAGCCTCGACGTGCCGCCCGCGGCCCGGAAGAACCTCGCGGGCTGGTACGAGGCCGGTACCGCGCCCGGTGAGAAGGGCACCGCGATCGTCGCAGGGCATGTCGA
This sequence comes from Streptomyces sp. NPDC060205, assembly GCF_042728395.1. Lineage (NCBI taxonomy): Bacteria > Bacillati > Actinomycetota > Actinomycetes > Kitasatosporales > Streptomycetaceae > Streptomyces > Streptomyces sp. NPDC060205. Next base: position 5,870 of record NZ_JBHWZP010000144.1, on the reverse strand, counting down.
CAACGCCGAGGGCCCCGCCGTCTTCTACCGGCTCGGCGCCCTCAGGAAGGGCAGCACGATCGAGGTCGGCCGCCGGGACGGCAGCGTCGCCCTCTTCTCCGTCGACGCGGTCGAGGTCTACGACGCCCGCGACTTCCCGGACGAGAAGGTGTACGGGGCCGCGGGGCGCCCGGAGCTGCGCGTGATCACCTGCGGGGGCGGCTACTCGGCGGGCACCGGCTACCGGGGCAACGTGGTCGTCTTCGCCCACCTCACGGGCAGCCGGCGCTCCTGATCGTCAGGGGTCGGCCGGGGCGTCAGGAACCGGCGGGGGCGTCAGGGCCGCCGGCGGCTGCCAGGGACCGGCGGGGGCATCAGGGGCGTCAGGATCCCGCGGGGCTCAGAGCCAGAAGTCGTACGCCAGCTTCGCCACCAGCGCGAACACCACCGTCAGCAGCACGCCCCGTACGAAGCCGCTGCCCTTCTTGAGCGCGGTGCGTGCCCCGGCCATGGCGCCGACGAGGTTGAACACGGCCATCAGCGCGGCGAGCTGCCAGAACACCGTGCCTTTCCAGGCGAACGTGGCCAGCGCGCCCGCGTTCGTGCAGCAGTTGATGATCTTCGCGGTGGCGGAGGCGGACACCAGGTCGAGGTGGAGCAGCGCGGTCAGGGCGAGGACGAGGAACGTGCCCGTGCCGGGGCCGACCAGTCCGTCGTAGAAGCCGATGCCGAGGCCCGCGAGGCCGATCGCGGCGAGGACACGGCGCGCGGAGACGGGCTCGGTCGAGGGGGCCGTACCGAACGCGGGCTTGAGGATCACGAAGGTGCCGACGCCGAGCAGGACGACCATGACCACCGGTTTCAGGATCTCGGTGCTCATCCCGGTGGCGACGAACGCCCCGGCCGTGGACCCGGCGAGCGCCGCAAGCCCGATCCGTATCGCCGTGCGGACGTCCACGGGTGCCTTGCGCGCGTACGTGACCGCCGCGCCCGTCGTCCCGACGATCGCCACGGCCTTGTTGGTGCCGAGCGCGTACTGGGCTGCCGAGCCCGTGTTCGGCAGCCCGAGCAGCAGGGCGGGCAGGAGGAGCAGCCCGCCGCCGCCCACGACCGCGTCGATCCAGCCGGCCGCGAGGGCGGCGAGGCACAGGACGACGACCATGGTCAACGATATGTCGGGCATGATCACGACACTAAGGAAGAGATAGATGCGCAGTCCATGGATATCGTGAACCTTGAGGGACTTCTGAGGTTCCCGCCGGTGGCGGGCGTACGCGGCGCGCGAGCGCCCCGACCCGGTCCCGACCCCAGCCCCGACGCGCTCCCGGGCCCTCACATCCGCGTCCGGGTCCCGCTGAGGGCAGCGTTCCCCACGGGAAACAGTCGTGATGCGGCCGGGTAACACCGGCACCGCACGCTGCCGTACATGACCTCGAATACGCGTGTGGTGGTGATCGGCGCCGGCCTCGCGGGCGTACGTCTCGCCCGCAGGCTCACGGAGCTCGGCGTGTCCGCCGTGCTCGTCGGCGAGGAGGAGCACAGCCCGTACAACCGGGTGCTGCTCGCGGAGGTCCTCGCCGGGCGGTACGCCCCCGAGGTCATCGCACTCCCCACGCCCGAGCGGCTGACCCGCGGCCGGGTGGTGCACATCGACCGCGCGCTGCGCCAGGTGCACCTCGCCGACGACACGGTGATCGCATACGACACGCTGGTCCTGGCCACCGGCTCGAACCCCGTACTGCCGCCGCTGCGCGGCCTGTTCGCCCCCGGCCGACCCGAACTTCCCGAAGGCGTGCACGCGTTCCGCACGATGGACGACTGCCTGGGGCTGTCCGACGCCGTACGGCGAGGCAGCCGGGCCGTCGTCATCGGCGGCGGACTGCTCGGCGTCTCGGCCGCCCGCGCGCTCGCCGAACGCGGTGCGCAGGTCGTCCTCGCCCAGCAGGGCGAACGCCTGATGGAACGTCAGCTCGACCCGTCGGCGTCCGGGCTGGTGCTCCGGCACCTCCAGGACCTCGGCGTGGAGGTGCACACCGAGAGCCGGGTGCGCGGCGTGCGCTGCGTCGAGGGCGCGGTCCACTCGGTCGAGATGGCCGACGGCTACACCCTCGGCGCCGACCTGGTGGTGCTGGCCTGCGGAGTACGACCGCGCGCGGGCCTCGCCCAGGACGCGGGGCTCGCCGTGCACAAGGGCGTCATCGTCGACGACGAGCTGCGCACCTCCGACCCGCACATCCGGGCGATCGGCGACTGCGCGCAGCACGACGGCCAGGTGTACGGGCTGGCCGCGCCCGCGCTCGAACAGGCCGACGTGCTGGCCGAGTTGCTGGCCGAGCCGATGAGCGCGTCACCGGCCGGGACCGGGTCCGCGGGAGGGGCCGCCGGTTACGGCGGCACCCGCGCCCTCACCCGGCTGACCCTCGCCACCGGCGGCTCCCCCGCCGTCGGCGGCCCGCTCGACCTCGCCGCCTTCGGGGAGCACACCCCGCTCCCCGGGGACGACGTCATCCAGCTCACCGACGCCACCCGCGGCACCTACCGCAAGGTCGTCGTCCGCGACGACCGCCTGGTCGGCGGGGTGCTCGTCGGCGAGCTCGGCACCGTCGGCGCGCTCGCCCGCGCCTGGGAGGGAGCCGAACCGCTCCCCGCGGACGGCGCCCCGCTGCTCCACCTGCTCACCAACGATGGAGGCTCCTGATGTCCACGACCGCACCGGTGGGAACTGGCCCCCGCCCCACGATCGTGCTCGTCGGCCACGGCATGGTCGGCCAGCGCTTCCTCGAAGCGCTCGCCGAGCGCGGCCTGACCGCCACGCACCGGGTGGTCGTGCTGTGCGAGGAGCCGCGCCCCGCGTACGACCGCGTACAGCTCACCTCGTACTTCTCGGGCCGCACACCCGAGGAACTGTCCGTGACGGACCTGGAGTTCATCGCGGAGCACGGGATCGAGCTGCACCTCGGCGACCCGGCCGAGACCGTCGACCGGGCCGCCCGCAAGGTCACCGCCCGCTCGGGTCTCGTCGTCGGCTACGACACGCTGGTCCTCGCCACCGGCTCGTTCCCCTTCGTGCCGCCCGTGCCGGGCAAGGACGCCGAGGGCTGCTTCGTCTACCGCACGATCGAGGACCTGCTCGCCATCGAGGAGTACGCGAAGGCGCGGGCGACCACCGGCGCCGTGGTGGGCGGCGGGCTGCTCGGCCTGGAGGCCGCCGGTGCGCTGAAGGGCCTCGGACTGGCCACGCACATCGTGGAGTTCGCGCCCCGGCTGATGCCCGTCCAGGTCGACGAGGGCGGCGGTGCGGCGCTGCTCCGGACCATCGAGAACATGGGCCTCACGGTCCACACCGGCACCGGTACGCAGGAGGTCGTCACCGGCGACGACGGCGCCGTGACCGGCATGAAGCTCTCCGACGGCTCCACGGTCGCCACCGACCTGGTGGTGTTCTCCGCCGGGGTACGCCCCCGCGACCAGCTCGCCCGCGACTGCGGACTCACCGTGGGCGAGCGTGGCGGCATCAGCGTCGACGACCAGTGCCGTACGGTCTCCGACCCGGCGGTCTTCGCGATCGGCGAGTGCGCGCTGGCCTCGGACGGCCGGGTGTACGGGCTGGTGGCGCCCGGCTACGAGATGGCGGAGACCGCGGCCACCACGATCGCCGCCGCGGCGACCCCTGTCGGCGACCCGGCCGGCGAGGCGGCCTCCTTCACCGGTGCCGACCTCTCCACCAAGCTGAAGCTCCTCGGCGTGGACGTCGCCTCCTTCGGTGACGCGCACGGCGCCGCCGCCGACTGCCTCGACGTCGTCTACGCGGACTCCCGCTCCGGCACGTACAAGAAGCTGGTCATCGGGCCCGGCGGGGAACTGCTCGGCGGCATCCTGGTCGGTGACGCGGACGCGTACGGGACGCTGCGGGCGTTCACCGGTTCGGTGCCGCCGATAGCGCCCGAGCAGCTGGTCCTCCCCGCCGGCGCGGGCGCGCCCGTCCAGCTCGGCCCCTCCGCGCTGCCGGACGAGGCGATCATCTGCTCCTGCCACAACGTCACCAAGGGCGCGATCCGCGGCGCGGTCACCGAGCACTCCTGCACGACGGTCCCCGAGGTCAAGAAGTGCACCAAGGCCGGTACCGGCTGCGGCAGTTGCGTCAAGGTGCTCGGCCAGCTCGTCACCTCCGAGCTGGAGGCGAGCGGCGTCGAGGTCGACAAGGGCCTGTGCGGCTGCTTCTCCCAGACCCGCGAGGAGCTGTACGAGATCGTCCTCGCCCTGCGCATCTCCTCGTACCAGCAGCTCCTCGACCGGTACGGCCGCGAGGACGCCCGGGGCGGTGACGGGTGCGAGGTCTGCAAGCCCACCGTCGGCTCGATCGTCGCGTCGCTCGCGCCCACGATCGGCGCCGAGGGGTACGTCCTCGGCGGTGAGCAGGCCGCCCTCCAGGACACCAACGACCACTTCCTCGCGAACCTGCAGAAGAACGGCTCGTACTCGATCGTGCCGCGCATCCCCGGCGGCGAGATCACGCCCGAGAAGCTCATCGTGATCGGTGAGGTGGCACGGGACTTCGGCCTCTACACAAAGATCACGGGCGGTCAGCGGATCGACATGTTCGGCGCGCGCGTCGAACAACTGCCGCTGATCTGGGCGCGGTTGGTGGACGCGGGGTTCGAGTCCGGGCACGCGTACGGGAAGTCGCTGCGGACGGTCAAGTCGTGCGTGGGGCAGACCTGGTGCCGTTACGGCGTCCAGGACTCGGTGCGCATGGCCATCGACCTGGAACTGCGCTACCGGGGTCTGCGCTCGCCGCACAAGCTCAAGTCGGCGGTGTCCGGGTGCGCCCGCGAGTGCGCCGAGGCCCAGTCGAAGGACTTCGGCATCATCGCGACCGCGGCCGGCTGGAACCTGTACGTGGGCGGCAACGGCGGCGCCACCCCGCGCCACGCGGACCTGCTGGCCCAGGACCTCTCCGACGCCGAGCTGATCCGCCTGATCGACCGTTTCCTGATGTTCTACATCCGTACGGCCGACCGGCTGGAGCGCACCTCGACGTGGCTGGATCGGCTGCCCGGCGGCCTCGACCACGTCCGTGACGTCGTCGTGGACGACTCGCTGGGCATCTGCGAGGAGCTGGAGTCGCTGATGACGGCGCATGTCGCCGCCTACCGCGACGAGTGGGCCGAGACCATCAACGACCCCGAGAAGCTGGCCCGCTTCGTGTCGTTCGTGAACGCGCCGGACACGCCCGACCCGGTGGTCGGGTTCGTCCCCGAGCGCGATCAGATCAAGCCCGACCTGCCGTTGCTGACCATCGATACCCGTCCTCTGGAAGGAAGCGCCCAGCGATGACGCTCGCACCCGAGACCACGACGCTCACGGTCCAGCTCCGGCCGGCCGGCCCTGACAGCACCTCCGACGACTGGTTCGCGGTGTGCGACCTGTCCGTGCTGACGCCTGGGCGGGGGGTGGCGGCGCTGCTGCCGGACGGGCGGCAGGTGGCGCTCTTCCTGGACCGGGCGGGCCGGATGTACGCGATCGACAATCGCGACCCGTTCTCGGGGGCGGCGGTGCTGTCACGCGGGCTGACCGGCTCCCACCGGGGGAGGCCGTTCGTGGCCTCCCCCCTCCTGAAACAACGCTTCGACCTTGCGTCGGGCGAGTGCCTGGACGACGAGTCGGTACGGGTGACGACGTACGAGGTGCGGGCGCGCTGAGCGGTCTTATCTCACCTGCGGGCCGGTGGGGGCCGTTCGCGCAGTTCCCCGCGCCCCTTGAAGGCGGGGCTGCGCCCCGGCCTTCGTCCTCGTCTGCGGGCCCGGTGGGGGCGGGCCGCGCAGTTCCCCGCGCCCCTCAAAAGCGGGGCTGCGCCCCGGCTTTTGCCCCGAAAGGGGCGCCCCGAAAGG
>NZ_JBHWZP010000143.1:0-23141 GCF_042728395.1 Streptomyces sp. NPDC060205 | reverse complement strand
CCCCCGCGCCGCGGCGGAGCCACGGGCGTGTCCGCCCACCATCGTCCCGATCGATCCCCGAGCCGCCGCCCCGGCCGACGTGAGGTGTCCTGTGACCAGCGAGCGAAAGTTCTTCAAGGGCTTCCGGCGCCCGCCCGCCACCACCGCGCCGGCCCAGGGCTCGGCTCCGGATCCCGCTTCGGCACGGCCGCCCGGGCTCCACGACCACGTGCTGGCCCTGCTCGATCGACTGCGGCTGCTCGCCGACCGGCAGCCCGCCACGCTCGACGCCGTGGCCGCCGCCGCGCTCTATCTCCTGCTCGCCCTCTCACCCGACGACTATCAGCCGGCACCGACGAAGAGCCTGCCCGCCCTCCTGATGCTCGCGGTCTCCTGCGTCGCGCTCGCCGTCCGCAGACGGCGGCCCCTGCACACCCTCGCCGTCACCTCCGTCATCGCCATGATCGCCGTCGCCTGCGGCTCCGGTCTTGAGACCTTCGTCGCCCCCGTGGTCTTCGCCGTATACACCGTCGCCGTATCCACCGACCGCCGGACCGCCTGGGCCTGCGCTGTCCCGGTCGCACTCGTACTGGCCACGGTGGCCGTCGTGTTCAGCCCCGAGCAGTCGGATCCCAGCGATCCACTGGGCCGCTTCGGCTGGATCGGCATGGCGGCCGGAGTCGGTGACGCCGTGCGCAGCCACCGGGCCTACATCTCGGCGATCAAGGAGCGCGCCGAACGCGCCGAACGCACCCGGGAGGAGGAGGCGCGCCGTCGGGTGGCGGAAGAGCGTCTGCACATCGCCCGCGAGCTGCACGATGTCGTCGCGCACCACATCGCCGTGATCAACCTTCAGGCAGGTGTGGCCGAGCACCTGCTGTCGACCCGGCCCGCGACCGCGACCGAGGCGCTCGCAGAGGTCCGCAGAGCCAGCCGTACTGCGCTGGAGGAACTGGGCGGCCTGCTGGGTGTCCTGCGCTCACAGGACGAGGGCCGTCCTCCGACCGAGCCCTCGCCCGGCATCGCCCAACTGTCCCAACTGATCGACACCTATCGTTCCGCCGGTCTCAAGGTGCACTGGACGCCCGGTTGCGACATGCCCCCGCTCCCCGCCTCCACGGACCTCGTCGCCTACCGCCTGATCCAGGAAGCCCTCACCAACGCCCACCGACACGGCACCGGGACGGCCGAGGTCACGGTGACACAGACCCGTACGGCCCTGACCCTGAACATCGCCAACCCTGTGCCCCGCCGCCCCGCACTACCGGAACAGGGCGGCACCGGCCTCGGTCTGATCGGGATGCGCGAACGCGCCCACGCCGTCGGCGGCATCCTCCGCACCGGCCCCGACGACGACCAGCGCTTCCATGTGCGCGCCACCCTTCCACTGACCGGCGGACAGGACTCATGACCACCCCGCCCCAACCACCCGGGAAGCAACCATGACCACTCGCATCCTGATCGCCGACGACCAGGCACTGATCCGCGCGGGCCTGCGCTCGCTCATCGAATCCGAACCCGGGCTGGAGGTCGTCGGTGAGGCGTCCACCGGCCGGGAGGCGCTGCGCCTGGTCCGCGCCACACGCGCCGACGTCGTCCTGATGGACATCCGGATGCCCGACATGGACGGACTGGAGGCGACCCGGGCCATCAGCGCCGACGAGGACCTCGCGGGCGTGAAGGTCCTCATCCTGACCACCTTCGAGGTCGACCACTACGTCCTGGAGGCGCTGCGCGCGGGCGCCGGAGGGTTCTTGGGCAAGGGGGCGGGTCCGAGAGAACTGATCGAAGGCATCCGCACCATCGCGCGCGGCGACGCGCTCCTGTCCGCCACCGCCACCCGGGGCCTCATCTCCCGGCTCCTGTCCCAGCCGGAGACCGAGCGGCTGGCGACGCCCCAGCAACTGGCCACGCTCACGCCGCGCGAGTCCGAGGTGCTGGCCCTGGTCGCCGCGGGACTCAGCAACGACGACATCGCCGCCCGTCTGTTCGTCGCCACCGTCACCGTCAAGACACATGTGAACCGGACCATGACGAAGCTGCAGGTGAGAGACAGGGCACAACTGGTCGTGATCGCGTACCAGAGCGGCCTCGTGGCGGCTCCCTCGCCAAGCGGTCCCGCCATGTCGCCCAGCCCCGCCATGCCATCCGGTCGCCCTGTTTCCGACACCGGCCCCTGACGGGCGTTTCGAGCGGATCGCGGTGTCGAGTCGTCCGCGATCAGGCGTCCTGTGCACGTCCCCTGCTGGTGAGCCCCGGCAGGGTCAGGGTGAGCCACCGGGCCCGGGCCTCCGGCGACTGGTCGGAGGGAGCCGTGCTGAGGAGCAGGTAGAAGTCCTCGACCGTGACATCCGCGTGCAGGTCTCCCGATGTCTGCGCCGCGGCGATCAGGGTGGCCAGCGCGGCACGCGCCCTGGCCTCCTCCGCCGTGTCGGCCGAGGCGGCTCCCAGCGTTTGGGCGGCGGCCTTGACCACCCGGTCCCTGGCGGACGCCTCCACGGTCCGGCCTAGAAATGCCTCGATCTCCTCCATGGCGCCCGCTCCGGACCGCACCCGTTCCGTGGCGGCCTCCGCGTCGTCCGCCACTTCGCCGATGTACTCGGCGACCACGGCGCCGACAAGGTCGGTCTTGGTGGGGAAGTGACGGTAGAGCGTTCCCACGGCCACCTCCGCCACCGCTGCGATCTCGTCCATGCCGATACCAGGGCCATGGAGCGTGATCTGCTCCCGGGCCGCCGCAAGGATCTTCTTGCGATTGCGTACGGCATCGGCGCGCGGCGCTCGGGCCTGGGTCATGAGCCCTCCAAGGGGGACGCTTGCAAAAAGATGAACCATGGTTCACGATAAACATGAACCACCACTCACCTTACCCGGTGGTGCCGCCTCTCGCGATCATGATCACGATCGCGAGCAGGATCGCGAATCACGGAGAGACACAATGAACCAGCTCGCAGCATGGACCCCGACAGCTATACCCAGCCAGGCGGGACGCAACGTCGTGGTCACCGGAGGGGGCTCAGGCCTGGGTTTCGCGATCGCCGACGCCCTGGCCCGCCACGGAGCACACGTCATACTGGCGGTGCGCGACGCCGAGCGCGGAGCCCGGGCGGCTGACCGGATCACCGCCTCCACACCTGAGGCTTCCGTGGAGGTCGAACTCCTGGACCTGTCCTCACTCGCGTCCGTCCACGAGGCGGCACAGGACATCTCCGTCAGGCTTCCCACCCTTGACCTGCTGATCAACAACGCCGGAGTCATGTGGACACCACTGACGCGCACGAGCGACGGTTTCGAGCTCCAGATGGGCACCAACCACCTGGCGCACTTTGCCCTAACCGGCCTGCTCATGCCCCAACTGCTGTCCACCCCCGGCTCACGGGTCGTGACCATCAGCAGCAACAGCCACAAGGGCGGCCACATCGTCTTCGAGGACCTCAACTCCCAGCACGGGTACGACCGGCAGGCCGCCTACGCCCAGTCCAAGCTCGCGAACCTCCTCTTCACCTACGAGTTGCACCGCAGGCTCACTTCCGCCGGCGCCCACACCTCGGCGCTGGCCGCACATCCCGGCGGCGCCTCCACGGGCCTGACCCGCAACGCGCCCACCCACATGCGCCTCCTCAACACCGTCCTCGGACCGCTGCTGACCCACAGCGCGGAACGCGGCGCGCTGCCCGCACTGCGCGCTGCCACGGACCCGGCCGCGCTCGGCGGCGAGTACTACGGCCCCAAGGGTCCCGGCGAGATGCGCGGAGACCCCCGCCGCACCGACTCCCACCCCCGCTCCCACGACGCGGAGGCCCAGCGGCGGCTGTGGACACTCTCGGAAGAACTCACCGGTGTCCGCTACCCGCTCTGAGGCCGGCGTCGCGGTGCTCGCGAAGCTCACCACCGAGACGGCCACGCTGACCAGCGCCATCATGAACGCCCGCAACCGCCCGGGCACAGGCCCAAATGATGTGCAGGATCTCGCCCCTACCTCGCCCAGCCATGGCTGGAAGGAACCATCGTCTCCTGCCGGGCGGAATCAGTCCTGCATGTAGTCGGCCCTCAACTAACCTTCGCGCACCGCCTGGTGGACGAAACGGCGACCCTCGCCTACTGACAGGCCACGGAACGCGCGGGGGTGACGGCGGGACCCCTGCACCTGCTCGGCGGCACCGTCGGACGGAACCCCTGGCAGGTGTGCCGTCGGTTCCCTGGAGCGGCAGGTGACAGTGCGGGGGCAGACTGCCTCACCCCGCATCGTGGCTGCCGCCCCCTGCCAGTCGGCAAGATGACAGCCAAATGAGCATGGTCTGAACTGGCCGTTCTTCGCCCGCATGCGCAAGATCGCAGGGTAAGGGCCATATCCGTGACGGAGTGGCCGAGCACGTGTTCGCAGAGGATCTTTCGTGTCTGTCACAGGAAAGCGCATCATCGTAACGGGCGGCTCGCGGGGCATCTCCGCAGCCGCCATCGAGACCTTCACCCGGGCCGGGGCTCAGGTGGCCGTTCTCGGAGTCAGCGAGGAGCCGGGGCGCCGGCTCGCGGAAAAGGTCACGGCCGAGGGGCCGGGCACCGCGGCCTACTACCTGGCCGACGTCTCGGACGTCACGCACACGCGGCAGGCGCTCGACCTGGCCGTCAAGGCGTTGGGCGGCCTCGACGCCCTCGTGAACGTGGCCGGTGTCGAGATGCACGCTCCCGCTGAGACCCTGAGCGAGGAGGACTGGGACCGTGTCTTCGCGGTCAACACAAAGGGCACGTTCTTCACCGCGCAGGCAGCACTGCCGTACCTCAAGGCACACGGCGGCTGTGTCATCAACTTCGCCTCCGACGTGGCACTTGTCCCCTACCCGGGGGGCGCTCACTACTCGGCCGCCAAGGGCGCCGTGCACTCCCTGACCCGGACGCTCGCGGCGGAGTGGGGCAGGCACGGCATCCGTGTGAACGCCGTGAATCCCATGATGTGGACCGACGGCTACGAGAACTACCGCTCCCGCATGAGCCCCGAAGAGCTGGCCGCGCACGACGCACAGCAGGTCCACGTCATCCCTCTGGGCGGGAAGCTCGGAGACCCCGTCGGTGACCTGGCTCCCGTGCTGAAGTTCCTCGTCTCCGACGACTCACGCTTTATCACGGGGCAGATCATCTCCGTCAACGGTGGAGCGATACAGGTACGTTGACCGCCCGGTCGGCCAGGCCGAGACGCCCGGCGAGCCAGTGCAGCTGGGCCGCTTCCTGTGTCGGCCCGCCGCCTTCGTGGTCGTTGAACGGGTAGACCTCGATGTGTTTGTCTTGGTCCCCGTAGGAGTTGAACGCGGCGAACACCGACGACGGCGGGCAGGTGCGGTCCTGCAGCGCGACAGAGAAGAAGGCCGCGGCCCGGGCGCGGGCGGCGAAGTGCACTCCGTCGAAGTAGGACAGGGTCCGCAGTACCTGTTCGCCTCGGCCGTGGTGCACGGTCAGGTAGTTGGCTACCTCGCGGTAGGGGATCCGGTCGACCAGGTGGATCGCTCTGGGGAAGTCGGAGAGGAACGGCACGTCGGGTGCGACGGCCGTCACGTCCCGTACGAGACCACCGGCTGCCAGGGCGAGGCCGCCCCCCTGGCTGACGCCGACCACCGCGGTGCGCGTCGCGTCGGTCAGCGGATATGACCGCCCGGCCTCCACCGCCCGCACCGCATCCACGATGAGCCGGCGGTAGTAGAAGGTGTCGGGGTCCTCGATGCCGCGTGTCAGGAAACCGGGGTGGGCGGGGCCGCTGCCCTCCGGGTCGGCAGTGCTGCCCACCGACCATCCGCTGCCCTGCCCTCGCGTGTCCATCACCAGATGGGCGCAGCCGAGCGCGGCATAACGGAGGTGGCTGTGCGGCAGGCCTCGTCCTCCCCCGTATCCCACGAACTCCACGACAAGCGGTACAGGCTCACGGGTTCCCGCAGGCAGGACGAGCCAGCCTTTGACGGGCTGGCCGGCGTAGCCCGCGAACGTCACGTCGAACACGTCGACCGTGGTCAGCGGTGTCGGCACGGGTTCGAACACCGCGTCGAGCCGGTGAGTCCGCGCTTCGGCCAGGGTCCGGGTCCAGAACGCGTCGAAGTCGTCCGGGGCCGGCGCTTGCGGTCGGTAGACGCGCAGTTCTTCCAAGGGCATGTCGAACTGAGCCACTGCGGTGGTTCCTTCTGCGTGGTGGTCGGGAGGGAGAGGACTCCGGACAGGTTCGTCGGGTGGTCCTCATCCCTTGGTCGCGCCCGCGGAAATGCCGCGGATCATGGAACTCTGCAGGCAGAAATAGACGGTCAAGCTCGGAACGAGCGCGATGAGGGCGCCCGCGAGCAGGGCACCCGGGCCCACGACGGGATCGGTGCGCATCACCGACAGGGCCACGGTCAGGGTGTAGTCGCCGGGGTCGTTCGCCACGATCAGCGGCAGCAGGTACTGGTCCCAGATCATCAAAAACCCGAAGATTCCGATGACACCGAGCGCGGGCCGGCACAGGGGCAGCACGATCTGCCACAGCATGCGGAACTCCCCCACGCCGTCGAGCCGTGCGGCTTCCTCGATCTCAGCGGGGATCTCCCGCATGAACTCGGTCATGACCAGGATCGAGAAGCCCCAGATGCCGACCGGCAGGACCACTCCGAGCATGGTTCCCTTGAGGCTGACGTGCAGCACCGGCAGATCGCCGATCACCAGGGACAGTGGGACGGCGATGACTTCTTCCGGGAGCATCATCGTGAGCAGGAACAGCGACATCACCAGCGCCTGGCCGCGGAACCGGCGGCGGGCCAGTGCGTAGGCGGCGAGCACGGAGACCGTCATCTGCAGCAGGAGCCCGCCACCGGCGATGACCAGGGAGTTGGTGAAGTAGCCCCAGATGTTCCGGCTGTCCGCGACCTCGAAGTTCTGCAGCGTCGTGTCGCCGGGGAACAGGGACAACGAAGTCGCGCGGGCGTCCGCGTCGAAGGCACCGCTGAGGATGACGACGAACGGCGCGGCAAAGACGAACAGGATCAGTGCGCACAGGGCGACCCGCAGGACGAGGGCCGGACCGAGCCGGGGCGTCCAGCCGAGGGCCGTCTCGAAACGACCGCTGTCGGTGCGGGACCCGGCGAAGCGGGATCTCGGCCTGACCGCCTGGGTGGTCGGCGTGGTCATCGGTTCGCCTTTCGCCGCAGAAGGGTGACGCCGAGCGTCAACAGCAGGGTCACGGCGAGCAGGACCACAGAGGCGGCCGAGGCGACCCCCAGGTCGTTGCGTTCGAAGCCGAGCGAGAAGACCCTCGTCATCCATACCTCCGTGGAACCGGCCGGCCCTCCCCCGGTCAGCACGTACACCTCGGTGAAGGTCCGCAGGCTGCGGATCGCCGCGAGCGTCAGGACGATGGTCATGGCCGGCCGCAGGGCGGGCAGAGTGATGTACCGCAGCCGCTGGAGAGTTGAGGCTCCATCCATCGCGGCCGCCTCGTACAGCGAGCGGTCGACCCCCGCGAGGCCGGCCAGCAGGATGACCATGTTGTACGGGGCGCCCATCCAGATGCCGACGGTCATCACGGACCACAGGGCGCTGTCCGGGCTGTCCAGGAAGGGCAGGGGGCCGATCCCGACGTACCCGAGGACGGTGTTCACGAAGCCGTCGGCGGTGGGTGAGTACAGCAGACGCCAGATCTCACCGACCACCGCGGTGGCTGTGACCACCGGCAGGAACGCGGCCGAGCGCAGGAACCACAGGGTGCGGCTCTGGCCCTCCAGAGTCAGGGCCAGCACAAACCCGACGGCGATGGCGCCGAACGTCTGTCCCGCGCCGAGCAGCAGGGTGTGCCCGATGGCTTCCCGGAAGCGCTCGTCCTCCAGCACTTTCCGGTAGTTGTCGAGACCGACCCACTGGTCACCGAGGAACGGCTGTACGTCGTACAGGCTCATCCTGATGCCCTTGAACATCGGGATGAACTTGAAGTACAGGGCCAGCAGGAGCGCGGGGCCGACGAAGAGCCAGGGCAGTGCGCTTCTGCGCCGGATACGGGGGTGTGTCCGCTGCCGCCGCTCCGGCCCGGTCGCCTTGGCGGGCGGGCGGTCGATCACTGGTGCGCTCACGTCAGGTCCTGAGCTTCGAGCTCGCTGGTGATGTCCTTGTCCAACTCCTTGAGGCCCGAGGCGATGTTGTCGCTGCCGCAGCTCGCGACGATCCTGTTGAGTCCCTCGGCCGCGGTCTGCTTGACCGCGGTGAAGTCGATGTCGAGGGGGAAGGCTCGGGAGTCCTCGTCGTACTGCGTCTGCACCGTCTGCCAGCGGTCGTCGTCCCTGACCGTGGCCGCGTTGAGGGTGGTGTTCACCGGAATGCGCACCACGGGCTGGGTGGCGCTCTCCATGGCGATCTTCTGCGCCTCAGGCGTGATCAGGAACTCGGCGAGCTTCTTCTGCGCGTCGGTTTTCTTGGAGCCGGCCCCGAAGTAGATGTTCTCGCCCTCGGCGAGCGTGGTGGTGCCGGCGGGTCCCGCGGGAGTGGGGATGATCTCGTACTTGTCCTTGCCCAGCTGCTGATCGAAGCCGGACATCATGTACGGGCCGGTGAGGTAGATACCGGCGGTGCCCTCGCCGAAGTGCGGGGCGTTGGAGGTGGTCGAGGTCAGTGCGCCGGGCTGGACGTTGCCCTTGGTGCAGAACTGTGTCTTGATCCACTTCACCGCGGCGGCCGTGCCGGGCGAGTCGATGACGCTCTCGTACTTCGCGTCGCCGGTCTTCTTGATGAAGTCGCCGCCGCCCTGCCAGATGTAGGAGGCGGCCCACCAGGCGAGGTAGCCGCGTTCGGAGGAGCCGGGGACGACCATGCCGTACGTGTCGTCCTTGCCGTTGCCGTCAGGGTCCTTCTTGGCGAAGGCGGTGGCAGTCTTCGTCAACTCGTCCCAGGTCGCGGGCGCCTTGAGGTCGAGCTTCTTGAGCCAGTCCTTGCGGATGTAGGTGTTGAAGGCCTGCCGGGAGAAGGGCACTCCGTAGGTCTTGCCGTCAATGCCGCGGGCGTAGTTCCAGTTGGTGTCGGAAATACTCTTGCCGCCCGCGATCGACTGGCGGTCCAGCGGGGTGAGCAATCCCTGCGACTGGTAGGAGCCGAGCGCCGAGGAGTCGTTGATGAAGACGTCCGGGAGGTTCTTGGACGAGGCGCGCGCCTGGAGCTGCTTGTCGAACTCGATCACGGGCTGGTAGTCGACCTTGATGCCCGTCTTCTTGGTGAAGGCGGCGAAGACCTTCTTGTAGGTGGCACCCGGCTCCGGTCCGCTCCGGGTCCACACCTCAAGGGGCGCGTCGGCGCTGGACGAGCCGTCGTCTCCGGCTCCGCAGGCCGTGAGGCCGGCCAGCAGTCCCGACAGAGCGAGGAGGGCGAGTGGGATGCGAGAGGAAGCGGTTCGCATGGCGGCTCCGTCCATGTACATGAATCGTTTCACGCTTGTGAACGATGAGCGCACTGTAGATACGGCATAGCGGGAGGGTCAACAAGTGTGCGCCAGTTGTTTGATTATGTTGACAACGTTGTCTGCATATGGAGATGGAGCGCTCCCACCTGCAACTTTGACGCCTCATGCCGCGCAAAGAGTTGCCCGAAAGGGAAAAGGCCACGCCAGGGGCCTCGATCAAGCCTCTGACGCACCTGTGAAGGGTGTTCACATATAAGACTCCTTCAGCTAGCGTGGCGCGCCATCACCCGCCGGTTCCGCACGCCACCTTGTCGTGGCACGCACATTCCCGGCCTCCCCCATGCCTCGCGAGGCCTGACCTGGAGGGAACGAACTCCCAGATGTTGAAACGATTCGAAGCGACCAGACGAATACGCCCCCTGCTCCGCGGCCCGGGGCCACGGCAGCGCGTCCTGCTCCTCGTCACGACCCTGCTCATGGTGTTGACGTCCTTCGTCGCCCTGCCCACGACCGCGCAGGCCGCACCCGCCGAGGTGCAGGTGTATCCCGTGGCCTCGATCTACCAGGCTTCGGCCGATTACACGCTGACCGCAGGAGGAGTCGGCGTCCCTGTGACCCGGTACCCGGGCTACGACATCGCGCAGTTCGCGATGGGCAGCGGGCAAACCGACCTCGCCCTCACAAAAATCAACAACACCTCCATCGGTTCCTACTCCATCAGCCCGGTCAAACTCGGCCTCACCGGCACGGTCAGTGGCTCCACCCTCCGATTCACCGTCCAGAAGGACGCCTACCTCGTCGTCAAGCTCGACGGCCGGCCCAAACTGGTCATCGCCATCGACCCCGTCGAGACGGACCGACCTGCCTCTTCGGGCAACGGCGTGTTCAACGTGCGCAGCGCGCCGTACGACGCACAGCCCGGTTCGGGCTACGCGACGACGGCCTTTCAGACAGCACTCAACGACGCCGCGGCCTGGGGATCGGCCCACGGGACCCAGGGCATCGTCTACGTTCCGGCGGGCGTGTACACCCTCGGCAACCTCTATCTGCGCAGCGATCTCTCCTTGTACCTGGAACCGGGAGCGGTGCTGCGCTACACGGGCGAACGCGAGCACTACGACGTCCACTGGCACAAGGACTCGCAGCAGCGGGACATCACCTGGTTCCTCTCGACGCGCTACTCGTCCAAGAACATCTCGATCCACGGACGAGGCATCATCGACGGCAACGGCCAGGCCTCCCTGGCCCCCGACAACCTCGGCGTGAACCTGCTGACGCCCATCTACACCTCGAATTTTCGGGTGGATGGGATCACCTTCCGCGAGTCGAGCAGTTGGGCGATCATGCCGACCCGGTCGACGGACATGCGCTTCACGAACATCAAGATGTTCAACCGGTTCGACATGGGCGAGAACGACGGCATCGACGTCATGGAGTCCAGCAACGTCCGTGTAACTCATGCCATCGGTATCGGACTGGACGATCCGTTCAGCACCAAGACGTGGAACAGCGACGTGGATCTCTTCCGTGGTGTGCCGGGCACGCCGCGGCCGTTGTCCGACGTCGTGTTCGACGACCTCGTGTCCTGGACGTACTGCTACGGCGTCAAGGTCGGCCAGGGAGTCATCCAGGGCCAGGACGGCGTGGTATTCAGGAACGTGGTGGTCCACGATGCGGCGGTGGGCATCGGCATTCACCACAAGTACGGCTCAGCGACCGCCAGCAACGTGCAGTTCGAGAACATCGACGTCGAGAGTCTCAGCTACAGCAACGACAGCAACCGGACGTGGCTGGCCCTGTGGACCGGAAACACCCTGGGAGCGGGCCCCATCCGCGACGTCACCCTGTCGAACATCCGGATACGCGACGCTGGCACGACGCCGGCCCGCGTCAACGGACAGCCCAGCGCCCCGATCAGCAACGTCGCCCTGCGGAACGTGGTGATGCCGGGGAGCACCGCCCCGGCCACGACGCTCGCCCAGGTGAACCTCACCAACCTGTCCGACTACGACACACTCACCATCCAGCCCTGAGTCCGGTCGGCTCGGCCCGGGTCCGCGCAGCCGCGGCTCGGGCCGAGTACCGCCTGGCTGCATGGTTCAGTCAAGGGGGTCCCTGATTCCGGCGGTCGGGCCCGGGGCGTTCGCCGCGGTCTTGGCACGCAGGAGTTCTCTGAACGGAGATGCCATCTTGACGCCACGTGGCGGAGTGTCACCCAACAGATGCGTGACGAAGTAGTCCAGCCGTCGGCGGACGGCGTAACCGGTCATCTCGTGGCCCGCGTCGGGCAGCACCACCAGATCGAAGTCCTTCTCGGCATCGATGAGGGCTTGAGTGAACTGGAACAAGCCAGCCGGATGACAGCCCGCGTCGCGCAGGCCATGGATGAGCATGAGTTTTCCGGCCAGGCCGTCCGCATAGGTGCGCGCGGCCTGGGTCCGGTAGTGCTCGATGTCGAACGCGCCGTGGTAGCGCTCGCCCCACCCGTGCCAGAACAGCGTCTGGTCGTAGTTGCCGCCGCCGGCCACCGCGACGTTGAAGAAGTCGCCACGGCGCAGGACGGCGAGAGCGGTCGCGTACCCCCCGCCGGAGAATCCGGTGATGCCGACCCGCGACAGGTCCATCGCCGGGTACCGCTCGGCGAGTTGCCGGATTCCGGCGATGTGGTCGTCGATGTCGGAGGCCGATTGGGCCGCGCGATAGGAGGCTTGGCGGAACGATCGCTCGCGGAAGGCGGTGCCGCGACCGTCCAGGATGAGTGCGAAGGCGCCGAGGCGGGTGAATGCTGCGGTCTCCAGGAATGTGGCGGTCTCCCGATAGTCCGTGAAAGGCGCCTTGGGGGTGTGCTGGATCTGCGGCCCGCCGTAGATGTGGTCGATGACGGGATACGACTGTGCCGGATCGTAGTCGGCAGGCTTGAACAGCAGTCCGAAGATGTCGGTTTCGCCATCGGCGGCCTTGAGCGTCACCGGCTCGGGCCACTCCCAGTCCTCGGGCAGGCCGACGTTCTGCGCCTTCTCCAGTTCCAGCACGGCTTCACCGTTCCGGTTCCGCAGCACCGTATGGGGCAGCCGGCCGGGGTGCGAGACGGTCTCGACGAAGTACCGGCAGTCCGGTGAGAACCCGGAGACACGACTGGAGTCGATGCCGCTCATCATGTGCAGGGTCACCAGGCCGAAGTCTCCGGGACTCCAGACGGTGTGGTCGCCGGGCTCGTCGGACAGGACGCGGACGTCCCCGCCGTCGAGAGAGACCACGCAGGGGCGGCGCAGATAGGGGTCGTCCTCGTCGGAGGTGATCCCCCCGGCCAGCAGGTGCAGCTCACGGCGCTCGACGTCCACTCCCACCACTTCGCGGACCTGCCACTCTCCGCTGGTGATCGCGTTCTTCAGGGCCCCGGTGGTGAGGTCGTAGAGATACAGGTGTCCGCGGCCGGAACGTTCGGAGTACCAGATGAGTTCGTCGGTACCGGGGACGGCAGTGACCAACGTGCGCGCGTAGACGTTCACACCGAGTTCCAGCGACGTGTCCGACGTTTCCGAGAACACCACCTCGGTCGTACCGGTGGCGGGATCGAAGGCAACCACGTGGGCGCACATCTCGCCGCGTTCGATGTCGACGAAGTACGCGGTCCGGCCGTCCCGGCTCCACCAGGCGAGGCCGTTGGCGAAGACCGTGTCGTTCATGCGGACAGCTGACAACCGCGGGTAGCGGGCCTCGATCTGCCTGCCCGTGCTGACGTCCAGGGCCAACATCCGGAACTCGGTGACCCGTGAGTCCCCGGGCAGACTGGTGCGTTGCGGGTGGACGGCCGGTCGGGCACCGGGTTCCGGTACGAAGTCGACCCACGGCAGTTCCGGGACGTGGCGCTCGTCGGTCTGCAGGGTGAGGAAGTACCGCGAGTCGGGTGACCACAGTCCTTGGGCGGCCTCACCACGCATCCGCGCCGAGGCGCGGTAGGCGAGCGGTGGGCTCGCGTAGGCGTTGAGCTCCTCACCGTCGTTCGTGAGCTGCCTGTCGTCGTCGGACGTGAGATCGCGGACCCACAGGTCGTGGTCACGGACGAAGGCGGCTGTCTTCCCGTCGGGCGCGTGCAGGGACGACGCCCCGGTCCCGCCGCCGCAGTCCCGCAGGCGGTCCTTCTCGGGGAGGTACTCCCAGCGGCGTCCGTGGAACTCGAAGGTGGCCCGCAGCGGGCCGAGGGCGAGGTCCAAGCTGCCCAGGTCGGCATGGACGGCGTCGATGCTCGTCTCCAGAGCGGCTTCCAGTGCCGCCCAGACCGGGCCCAGTTCCAGTGTCCTGACCTCCTTCGTCCGGGCGTCGACGACCTTCACCTCCCGCCCGTCGGGCGCTTGGCGGACGTACCAGAAGCAGCTGGATTCTCCAATCCACCGGGGGTGCACTTCGCCGTTGATCACAAGATCGGACTGGTCGCCCAACAGCTTCTGGATCACGGCGTATCGGCTCTGCCAGTCGATGGCCATACGTGTCTCGTCTTTCTCTTCGTACAGATCAGCTCGTACAGGTCGGCTCGTGCAGGTCAGCGGAGTGCCGCCCCGGTAGCTCCTTCATCCCGTGCAGGGCTTGCCGTCTGGGAGGCCCTGCCGGGAAGGAAGCGCACGATCACGAGCGGGAGCAGCACGAGCGCGGTGGAAAGGAGGAAGCCGCTCTCGAATCCCCCTTCGGTGGGCAGGTGTGTCGTAGGGCTCGCGCTCGTAGTGATGATCGCGGCGGCGATCTGGACGCCGATCGCCGCTCCGACACCGCGTGCGACGCCGCCGATGGCGGTCGCGACTCCCGTGTCGGCCGCCTCGACAGACTCGATCACTCCGATGTACAGGGCTGTGGACGCGGCGCCCACACCGACACCGACCGTGAGCAGCAGGACCAACACGATGTGCCAGGGGGAGCTGTGCCATCTCAACGCGAAGAGCAGACCCGATGCCGTCACGATCAGGCCACCCACGACAACGGCCCGGGGACCTACCCGGCGTACCAGCGCTCCGGCCGCCGGACCGACCACGACCGCGACGACCACCGCGGGGAACAAGTACAGGCTGATGTCACTCGCCGAGGCCCCGAAGCCGAAGCCGGTCGCTTCCGCCGGCAGGGCGAGCAGTTGGGGGATCAGGAAGTACGGCACGGCGTACCCCGCGCCCAGCACGCCCGCGACCGCACTGGAACTCCACACGCCCCGCCGTCCCAGCATGCGCAGGTTCACGACCGGGTCCTCGGCCCGGCGCTCTACGAGAACCCACGCCGTACCGAAGACGACGGTCAGGGTCAGTAGGCCCCAGGTGGTGGCCGACAGCCATCCGTTCTCCGGGATTTTGGACAGGTTGAACATCAGAGTGCCCAGGGTCGCTGCCAGCAGGAGACCGCCGAGCCAGTCCGTGCGCGCGGCCGGTCTCTTCCGCGGAGTCGTTCCGTGCGGCAGCATGAAATAGGCGATGACGGCCAGCGCCGTCACGAGCAGCGTGGGCAGCAGGAACATCCAGCGCCGCGACAGCGTGTCCGCGAGGGGCCCGGCGATCAGCACTCCGGCACCGCTGCCGACGGTGAAACATCCCATGACCATGCCGACCGACGCGGACATCCGCTGAGGGAACAGCTCGCGCAGCACGACGAACGCCACGGGAATGATTCCGGCGCCGAGCCCTTGCAGGAACTGGCCGGTCAGCATCACGGGCAGCGAGCCGGCGAACGCCGAGACGGCGCCGCCCGCCACGATGCACCACACGAGTGCGAGCAGGACGCGGCGTCCGCCAAACGCGTCGGCGAACTTGGCGGTGATCGGCACCGTGACCGAGCCGGCGAGCAGCAGGGTGGTGGACAGCAGGCCCGCTTGGGCCGGGGTCAGTTCCAGTTCCCGCTGAATGAGCGGGAGCGCGGGCAACGGCAGGCTCTCCACCGCGCCGATCGCGACAGCGAGGGCTGCCAGGACGGCGAGAGTGGCGGGTGCGGATCGGACGTGAGGGGACGGGGCTGTCTCGGACACGATGATCTCCGGGGAAAGGAGGATGTGGGGACGTTCCATACCGGCCGTGATGCCATCGGCGGCCGGTCACCTGCGGCGCATCACCTGCGCACATCAAAAACGATCAACGCCATCTGCCGCCGATAAGCCGGGGGCCTCCCACCTGCCCGTCCAGGCGTCCACGCGACGCGCGACCGACCTGAGGAACTGCGTTCCGTCCATGGGGCCTCCAGATGGCCGGCCATGAGTATCGGCTACAGGCCTGCAGCCGTTAAACCGGAGACAGTAGATGTCATTCACAAAAAAGTAAATGGCTACTTCTGATAGCGTGACGTCATGTCGCGATCGGAAGCTGCCAATGAATGGCAGGAAGAACTCACCGAACGGCTCGCCGAACACTTCGCGGAGCGGATGCCGAAGGCAGCGGCCCGCATGCTCGGCGCCCTGATGGCCACCGAAGAGGTCGACATGTCCAGCAAGGACCTCATAGGCGTGCTCGGCCTCAGCCCTGCCGCGGTCTCGAATTCCGGTCGGCTGCTGCTTCGTATGGGACTGGTCGAGCGGAGCGTCTCGCCGGACACCCGTCGGGATCACTACCGTGTGCGCGATGACCTGTGGATCCGTATGTTCCGCGAGGGTTCCGACATCGTCGACAACACGCTGACCGCTCTCGACGCGGCCCTCAGCCAGACACAGGGAGCCAGCGGCAGAGCGATCGCGCGCCTTCGTGACATGCGGGACTTCTACTGGTTCCTCGGCCAGGAGATGCCGGCGGTCCTGGACCGCTACGAGGCGTGGCAAGCCGAGCAGCGCGGGCGGCCCGAGGCGTGACCGGCGGGGAATCCGTCGACCATCGTCTCGCCCTGCCTGGTTGCTGGAGCCGAACAACACGGTGCAAGCCACGTCGCCGGTCCGAGTGAACCTTTCCGACCCGGCCGACCACGGCACGCCGACCGTCCGGTCCCGAACCCCGAGCAGCCCGGGTCCGCCTCGGCGGCCCGGGCCAACAGTGGTCCCTCTACAAGACGTTCGCCTGGGTGACCGTGCGGAAGGGCAGGCCCAGGAGGTCCGCGCAGGCTCTCAGATCCTTGGCGCGATGGCCCGTGCACAGTGTCCAGTGGTGGCCGATGCCGGTGGCGGCCCAGGCGTCCGTCCACTCCCCCGGGTCGAACCCGAAGTCCACCCGCGATGTCGTGTTGCCGATCTCCAGCAGCGGACCGGGCACGACCACGCCCTCCGAGGCGACGAACACGAAGGTGCCGTCCGCCTCCTGGCCGAGTCCGAACGCGGTCACGGGCCCGTGCTTCACGTCGAACTCCACGCTGACACCCCAGCCCCGCTTGCCGTGGTAAACGCCGAGTCCTCGCAGCAGCGGCTCGCGCGAGCTGATCGCCAGGTGAGCGGGCCCGTCGTGCCCCATCTCGACGACCTGGTCGTCGAAGTTCAGGGCCTGCAACTCCGTGAAGGAACCCCCCGCACCCAGAGTGTCGGCGACGAGCATGGCCAGACTGGTGCGCAGCTCGAACTCCCCCGCCATGGGAACACCGCGTGCCGTCAGCAGCGAGGCTCCGAGGATCATGCCGGCGCCGAGGCGTTCATGGATCTCGCCCTCCAGCCCACGGTGGTAGTAGGCCACGCTGTCCAGGTCGAAGTCGTCAACGAGACGGTCCAGGCCGACTGAGACCCGTGCCGCCCACAGGAGGTCCTCCTCGTTGACGGACGGGTCCAGCGTGAAGAGGTCACGTGCGAGGGCCACCCGTTCGGCGGCCTGCTTGTCCCCGACCGCCGCCGCCCTGACCCGGAGGTCGTCGAACTCAAGCACCTCCATGTGACCCCCGAGCTGGGCAGAGACCAGGGTCATGTCCGTGGAGACGTCGAGCATTCCGGGGTAGAGGTGCCCCATC
Organism: Streptomyces sp. NPDC060205; assembly: GCF_042728395.1. NCBI lineage: Bacteria > Bacillati > Actinomycetota > Actinomycetes > Kitasatosporales > Streptomycetaceae > Streptomyces > Streptomyces sp. NPDC060205. The sequence continues at coordinate 5,890 of NZ_JBHWZP010000143.1, read as the reverse complement.
AGGCCGTGCCGCCCGTTCCGCAGCACCTTGCGTACCGATGCTGCCGCGATCCAACGCCCGATGCGGGCCCAGGCGTTCTCGTCGTGGAGATGTCCCGACACAGAGCGGAACGGGATGCCACTGCGGCGGAAGACGTTGGCGATCTCGGGCAGCGGACACTGCCCGCAGTAGGCGAGCCACGTGCCGGTGTCGGTGTTGGCGTGATCCATGGCCTTGGTGGGCTGCAGATCGATCACCAGCACGGGCGCGTGGGCGCGCTGGGCTATCGGCAGGACCATGGAGGCGGTCAGATACGTGGTCAGGAAGGTGACCACCAGGTCGCAGTCCGCCCTGCGCAGTTTCTCCGCGGCCCGGGCCGCGTCCTGTGGATCGGAGATGAATCCCGCGTCCACGACGTCACAGCCCATGCTCGCGAAACGCTCGCTGACGAGATCGGCGGACTGCCGCAACTGGTCGAGCAGCCCCGGGAACTGGGGCCAGTAGGCTCCGAGCCCACCGGAGACCAGACCCACGCGCGTACGTGGACGGCTGATGCGGTCCAGTGCGCTGCTCGGGGAGTCGGTGGCGGCGGTGTCGCTCATGCTGCGTCCCTTCGGTGACGGGCGAGGTGTGCGTGTGAGGGAGGACGCCGAGGCGCCGGCGGGGGGGAACGGCAGAATCATCCGCCGGTCGACAGGCTGCGCCCCGGTACGGGTTGGGCACGCACCGGGGAGGTGGCATCGGCCGCGCGTACACCCCGAAGGGTCTCCTCCAGTGGCGCTTGGGGCACATAGTGGCCGAACGTGTCGTTGGCGAAGAACGAGACGCCGTCGATGTGAGCTGCCTGTTGGAGCAGGATCTCGCGCTGGTAGAGGTAGGTGCGCCGGTCGTCGAGATGGGTGCGGTACCAGTACCAGGGGTCGACGAAGTCGAGGCCGAAGAGGATGCGCGGGCCCGAATCCATGGCGAGGGCCGACTTGCTCAGGAGGTTCGGCACGATCTCGGTACGTTCGACCAACACGGCGAAGGTGGACACCAGGACGGCGTCGAGCGTGCCGTAACAGGCGTCAGTCATTCCCCAGGCACTCTTCTCGACGTCCGCGCGCCAGTACGTGTCCATCCAGTAGACGCGGCGACGGCCCAGCTTCTCGCGTACCTGCCGGAAGAAGCGTTCGATGCCCGCGGTGCGTTCGGCGGTGAGCTCGGGGGCGTTGTCCGGGTTCCAGAAGCCGACCAGGCCGAACTGGTTGCCGAGCATGACTCCGTCGAGCTGGAAGTCGTCGACGAAGGCCGCGGTCTGCGCGGCCACGAAGTCCCCGGCGGGGAGGCCGGCCGGCAGGCCCTGCGGGAAGGCCCGGTAGGCCCGCTCGTCCGCGGCCAGCGGCAGGGTGACGTCGATGACGCCGGGCACCATGTGACCGCCCGCGTCGGCGGCCGCGGCGGAAACCTCGGGGTGGCGGACCGTCTTCCATTCGCTGCGGCAGAACTCGGGTCCGGGTTCCAGGTATTCGAGCAACGTCAGCTCGATGTGGTGCCGCTCCGCTCCTTCGCGCAGCGCCCGGTAGATCCCCGCGAGGCGGTGGTAGTCGAGGGGTTGCTCGGACAGGGTGAACATGGGGCCGGCGGAGTAGGGGTTGGCCGACCTCTCACCGCCCTCGCGTACGCGTGCCAGCCAGTCGGCGTTGTGCCGGCGGCTGAGGGCTGCCGGACCGGTCGGGTTCGTCTCGGCCGCGTAGCAGTTGTATCGCGCCCAGTCGAAGGTCTCTTGCCGCTGTCCTGTGTAGTTCAGGACGTGGTCGCCGTTTCCCGCGCAGAAGACGACGGTGACCTCGCGGTCCTCGCACCAGGCCGCGTGATGGGTGAAGAACTCCTCGACGCCGGGCTCCGGGTCGTCCAGGTCGTCGAAGATCTTGGGCGTCAGCCACAGACAGGCCTCAAGACGCTTACCAGGAGCGGGCATGGATGGTTTCCTTTCGTCCGGGGAGTTCGACCCTGTCCGGGTAGCGCCGGCGCGACAGCTCACCGGCGGGGTCGGGGGGCGGCACCGGATCGGCCGTCCTCCGTGTGACAACGTTGCCCGCTACGCGTTCACGTAGATGTACACCGTTCATGACCTCGGAGCCAGAAGGTACGTTAGGAACGTTTCAACCAAGCCGTCAAGGGCTACGTCGGGTAGGCCTGCGTGTACGGAGAAGGGCAGGCCCGGCGCCTGCCAGGACTCTTGACACGTGATTGAAACGTTTCTAACGTGCTTGCAATCTGGATACAAACATAACCTGTAGACACGTATATGAACGACGTGACTCTGCACGGCTTTTCCCCACTGGACGCACTCCGCCGACTCACGCCTGCGCCCCCACCACCCCCGGAACAGCGCCGGTGAGTCCGTACGCCCGGATGCATTGCGCCTTACCAGGGCAGCGCGTCAGAACCTGCCGGGCCAGGGCTCGATGTCGGCCCTCGACCATGACCGTCCCGCCGCGTTTCTTCGCCCCCACTTGCCCGTAGCAGGTCTCCCGCGGCCCAGAGCACCGCAGTGACACAGATCGTCTGCCGCACATCGACCCCACCTCCGATCCCGCGCTTCTCCGCAGCCGGACGTCGCCGGATCGGGTGCCGGTGCCGTGCCATCCCTCCCGAAAGGAACGAGCCGTGACACATCCCCGGGCCCGACTCCGGACCACGCACAACCCCTTCCCAGACGTGCCGGACATTCGGCTCGGCAAGACGATCGTGCCGCGGCAGGCAACGGACGCCTCATGTGTCGCCACCCGGGCCGCCCGCGCCATCTCGGGGAGCTGAGGTGACCAGCGTCCACGGCTCCACCACCGCTCAGCGCCCTCCCGTGCGCTCGGACGCCGTGGCCGGACCGCCGGCCCCGCCGAGGCGGCAGAAGCGCCGCTCGGGCATCCGGGCCCCCTTCTGGTTCCTGCTCCCGGCCGTCTGTGTCTACGCGTTCGTCATCGTGTGGCCCAGTCTGCGCGGAGGCATGTACGCCTTCACCGACTGGGACGGCATCACCTCGGACTGGAATTGGGTCGGCCTCGACAATTTCTCCGATGTACTGGCCGATCGAGGAGCCAGCGCCGCCCTGCTCAACACCGTTGTTCTGGCCGCCCTGGTGACGGTCTTTCAGAATGTGCTGGGCCTGCTGCTCGCCCTGGGCGTGAACAACCTGGTCAAGAGCCGCTATGTGCTTCGCGTGGTGTTCTTCGCTCCCGTGGTGCTCACACCACTGGTTGCTGGATACGTATGGAGTTACCTGCTCTCCCCGGAGGGCACGGTCAATTCCGTCCTGCGCGGCGTCGGCCTGTCCTCGCTCGCCCACGACTGGCTGGGCGATCCCGGCATCGCACTCTATGCGATCGCGGCCGAGATCATCTGGCAGTCGGCCGGATATTCCATGGTCATCTATCTCGCCGGACTGCAGGCCATTCCCGAGGAAATCCTGGAGGCCGCCACCATCGACGGCGCCGGCGTCTGGCGCCGTTTCCGCAGTGTCGTTCTGCCGCTCCTCAACGGTGCCGTCGTCATCAACGTGATGCTGTGCCTCATCGGCAGCCTCAAACAGTTCGACCAGGTGCTCGCCATGACGGACGGCGGCCCCGGCACGGCGACCGAGACGATTTCCACCACGATCTACAAGAACGCCTTCGCGCTCGGCGAGTTCCCCCTCTCCATCGCGCTGTCCGTCGTCATGACCGTGCTCATCGCGAGCCTGGCCGCGGTTCAGTACCGGCTGACCCTCAGGAAGGCCTCGTAATGCATCACCGCTACACATGGCGCACCTCGCTGCGCGAGACAGCGCTGCTCCTGTTCGCCGTCATTTATGTCATTCCTCTGCTGAGTCTGCTCAGCGTCGCGCTGCGCAAGGACGGCAGCAGTGCGAACGCGCTCGCACCGGACTGGCCGCCCACGTTCGCCAACTTCGGCGAGGCGTGGGAACAGGCACACCTCGGTGCCGCACTCACCAACAGCGTCGTGGTCGCCGCGTGCAGCGTCGTGCTCATCGTCACGATCTCGTCCCTGGCCGCCTACCCTCTCGCCAGGGTGACCCGCACCTGGTCACGTGCCGCGTTCGTTTTTGTGGTCGGCGGACTGCTGATCCCGGGGCAACTCGCCCTCCTCCCCCTCTACACGACGATGCGGGATCTCAATCTGCTCGGTTCGCTGTGGGCCCTCGTCCTGATCAACGTCGGCGGTCAGATCCCGTTCTCCGTGTTCCTGTACACCCTTTTCCTGCGGGAGTTGCCCACCGACTACGAGGAGGCGGCCCTGCTCGACGGCTGCGGACCTCTGCGGTCGTTCGTGCGCATCGTCTTCCCACTGCTCCGGCCGATCACCGGCACCGTGATCATCCTCAACACGGTCGGTATCTGGAACGAATTCTTCACGCCGCTGCTTTACCTGTCGGGTAGCGGCACCATCACCGCGCCCGTCGCGATCTACGGATTCGTCAGTCAGTTCGTGTCCCAGTGGGAGCTTGTCTTCGCCGCACTTCTGATGAGTGTGATCCCGGTCCTGGTCGTCTACTTCGCCCTGCAGAAGTACGTCATCAAGGGCTTCGCCGGCGGACTGAAAGGATAATTCCGTGTCTCTCACCCTCCCTACAGGCCGCCTTACTCGTCGGCGACTCTCACGCGTGGGAACATCGATCGCCGCCGTTCTCGCCGTGCTGGCCGTCACCGCGTCCTGTTCCACCATGGAAAAGGTCGAAGGGGACAACGTCCTCACCCTTGTCGCCAGCGGCGAGGACCCCGCCCGGGCGGTCATCGCGGAATTCGAGAAGGCGTACCCGGAGATTCGCGTCCGTGCCGTCTTCACCGAGGACGACGGCGCTTATACCCAGCAGATCCGCACTCAGCTCGCCGCGGGCACCGCCCCGGACGTGTTCCGTGTCTGGCCGGGCCAGGGCGGCGCAGTGTCCGTCGGTGCTCTCTCCGAGCAGGGCCTGCTGAGCCCGTTGACCGGAACCTCCTGGGGGAAGAAGCTCACCGCCGAGCAGCGCAGAGTGTCCGCCGACGCCGAGGGAAATCTCGCGGCTCTGCCCGTCACCATCGGCGGCATCGGGGCCATCTGGAACGACCAGGCCCTCGCGGCCACCGGCCACACCAAGCCGACCACCTGGAGTGAACTCCTCACCCTCTGCTCCGATGCCCGCCGCCAGGGAAGGGTCGCCCTGGCACTCGGGCAGAAGGACTCCTGGGTCAGCCAGCTTGTCCCCTACGCCTTGTCGGCGAGCCTGGTCTACGGCCGCGACCCCGGCTTTGCAAAACGCCAGCAGCAGGGACAGGCCCGGTTCAGCTCCTCCGGATGGCGCCAGACCCTGGACAAATATCTGTCCCTGCGCGACCACCACTGCTTCAACGACAGCCCCAACGGCACCGGTTACGACGAGCAGATGGCCATGGTGGGCTCCGGCAAGGCACTGGGCTCCGTCCATGTCACCCAGGCCGTCGGTGCCGCGAAGGAGAAGGCGGTGAAGGGCACCACGTTCTCCATCTCCCCGCTTCCCGCGACCGACGACCCCCGGCAGACCCGGGTCCCGGTCGCCGTCGGGATCTCCTACGCCGTCAACGCCAAGGCCCACCGCCCGGAACTGGCCCGCAAATTCATCGATTTCCTGGCCACGGCGTCGGCGCAGGCCGCGTACGCCAAGGTGTCGGGCAACGCTCCGGCCCTGCCCTCACCCGGCTTCGAGGAGGACGCCGTGAGCGGTCCCGTCCTGGCCGCTCAGCGCGACGGCCGGGCAACCGGGTATCCGGACCAGAGCTGGCCCAGCCCCAAGGTCCAGCAGGAGATGCTGATCGGCGCGCAGGAACTCATGAGTGGCGCGGTGAACTCCGGAGATCTGCTCCGGCGCATGGACGACGTGTACAGCCGCACACGCTGACGCAGGACCCGTCCGCAT
>NZ_JBHWZP010000142.1:0-23281 GCF_042728395.1 Streptomyces sp. NPDC060205 | reverse complement strand
CCCCTAGGTACCGAGGTACCTAGGGGCGCGGGGAACTGCGCAAAGGGGGGCGAGGGGGCGCAGCCCCCATGCAGTGACGGGAAGGGTAGGGGCGGCGGGGGCGAGAATCCTCCCCCGCCCACCACAGCGGTACCCCCACCGCCGCCGCCAGCCACGCCATCACCAGCAGCCGGTCGATGGCGATGTCGGGGTGCGCGGCCATGCTCAGCACCCCGGTCGACGCGGCGCCCACCAGCAGCACCCCGAACGCCGGCCGCGCCCGGAGCGCCCCCCAGACCCCCGCCCCGACCAGCACCAGGAACAGCGGTTCGGCCAGTTGCCGGCGCAGCCACTCGATCCAGAAGTTGACCTCCAGGTGGAGGAACTCCCGCCAGGGCCGCTCCCGGTCCGGCCGGAAGAAGTGGTCGGTGAGCAGGTCCTGGAGGCTGTCCGACTCCGAGGGGTAGTGCAGGAGCCGGGCGAGCAGGACCGTTCCCACGGCCGCCCCCGCCGTCACCTTCAGCAGCGTCTTCACGCCGTCCCCGACCGCCCGCCCCGACCTCCTGCGGTGCACGCCGATCACGCAGCACGCCCCGGCGAGGCACACCGCCAGGAACAGCGCCTGCGAGTGCTTCACGGTGAAGAGCAGCGCCAGGGAGAGGGCGACCACGGGGCCGGCCCGCCGCCCGCGCAGCACCAGCGCGCAGCCCCACAGCGCCGCGAGGGTGAGTGCCAGCATCGTGCCCTCGGTCATGGGCCGCATCGCGGTGACGCCCGTCGGCAGCACGTAGTACAGCGCCTGCCCGGCGAGCGCGGGCCCCACCGGCACGTCCAGCGTCCGCAGGATCAGGAACACCAGCACACCGCCGGCCGCCGCGACGCACACGCCCGCCGCCCACAGCCCCCATGTCACGCCGAACACCGTCACGAACGGCAGGAGCAGCAGCGGGTAGCCGGGCCGCACCTCGAAGATCCGCATGAACCGTTCGCTCATGAAGGGCGCGGTCCAGCCGGACGTCTGGCCCGCGTCGAGCCGCCGGCCGACGCTCCAGTGGTAGTAGCGGTCGCACTCCGCCCGGATCCCCGGCCCCGGATCGGGGGCACGGAAGCGCCGGACGTCCACGCTGTGGTTGCGCGAGGCCGTCTCGCCCCGGCTCGCGCACACGTACGCGATGCTGCGGTCCGCCGCCTCCGACTTGTCGGCGCCGCCCAGACTCAGCGCGTACGACAGGTAGTTGCGGCTGTCGGGGGTGTCCCGGCCGGTGACGTTGGCGAGCTGGAGGCAGCCGAACAGGGCGGCGAGGAACAGCACCCACGCGGCGGGGCGGGTCTTCATGAGCGGGTCAGCGCGTCGCTCGGGGAGCCGGACGCGGACGCGGGCGCGGGGACCATGGGCAGGGCCAGGTCCTCGCCGAGCATCAGCGTCCGTACGACCCTCTCCGCGGCCCGGCCGTCGTCGTACCCGCCGAACCGTGACCGGAAGGCGGTCCGCAGCCGGGCCGACTCCTCGTCCTGCCACGCGCCCGACGCGAACAGCCGCGCCAGCTCGTCCTCGTCGCGGGCGACATGGCCCGGCGGGCGCTCGGTGACGTCGAAGTACGTGCCCCGCGCGGCGCGATAGGTGTCCAGGTCGTAGGTGTGCAGGACGATCGGCCGGTCGAGGTGCGCGTAGTCGAACATCAGGGAGGAGTAATCGGTGATCAGAGCGTCGGAGGCGAGCAGCAGATCCTCCACCCGCGGTTCGTCGGTGACGTCCAGGAGGAGGCCGCGCGCGGCCAGGTCCCGCAGGCCCAGGCCCCGTTCGTGGTGCTGGGCGAGGGACGGGTGCAGGCGGACCGCAAGCACGTGGTCGCCGGGCAGTCCCGCGATCAGCCGTTCCAGGTCGCAGGCCGGTGCGTAACCGCCCTGCCGGTGGTCCCGGTTCGTCGGCGCGTACAGGAGCAGGGTGCTCCCGTCCGGTACGCCGAGACGCTGCCGTACGGACTCGCGGCGGCCCTCCTCGGGGCGGACCAGGCAGTCGTTGCGCGGGCTGCCCGAGCGCAGGGACGTGAAGCCGCAGGGGTAGGCGCGGTCCCAGACCAGCTCGGAGTGCGGGTTCGCGACCAGGCTGTAGTCCCAGCGGTCGGCGCGCGTCAGCATCTTCGGGACGCTGAAACCGCGCCTGGCGCCGGGGTACTTCAGCAGATCCGCGCCCATCGACTTCACCGGGGTGCCCTGGTGGGTGTGGATGTGGACCGCGCCCCTGCGCTTGACCAGGTCGTTCGCCCAGTTGACGTTGTTGATCAGGTAGCCGGCGCGTGCCGTGACCCTGCGGTAGGCGCGGCTGCCCGGCACGACGTGTTCGATGCCGGGCGGCAGTGTGTCCACGTGGTCCTTGCCGACCACCCACACGGACCGGATGTGCGGGGCGAGTTCCCGCGCCTTGTGGTGGATCGCGCCCGGGTCGCCGAGGACACCCCGGTGCGAGAAGGCCGAGTACACCGCGAGGTTCGGGTCGAGCGCGCGGCGCAGGACCAGCCGCCGGTGCAGTGCGAGCAGCACCCTGCGCAGCCGTCGCCGCCACACCCGGTGGCGCCTGCGCAGCCCCGCCCGCTTCACCGAGGCGACCCGGTGCAGGGCGTACAGGGCGTACGGGGCCCGGGCGAGCAGCGTGAACGACGTCCGCGGGATCCGTGCCCCGAGCCGGTGCCCGTCCGGCCGGTACGCGCGCAGGTCCCGGGCGGCCCGCCGGTGGAACTCGCGACGCGACGACGGCGGTACGCGGTCCGCCTGGCGCAGGATGAAGAGGTAGTGGTCCGCCATGTGGTCGTAGAGGAAACCGCGCCACCGCTCCAGCTCCGGCCGCTCCCCGAGGAACCGGAACAGCCGCTCGTACTGCGCGAACACCTCGAAGTGCTCCCGGCTGGGCGTGCGCATCGCGTTGCCCTGGCGGCGCTGGCGGTAGTACACGCAGACGCGGTCGACGAGGGTGATCGTGCGGGCTGTCCACAGTGTCTGGTAGACGATCACCGCGTCCTCGTAGAAGCCGGTGGGGAAGGTGAAGCCGCCCTCGCGGAAGAAGTCGAGGCGGTACGCCTTGTTCCACACGACCGTGAACAGGTCGAGCAGTTCGGGGCGTTCGGCGACCGTGAACACCTCCGGGGCCGGCGCGGCGAACATCTCCGCGTCCCGGTTGCGCTTCACCGCGCCGTACCAGTGGGTGCGCGCGTAGTCGAAGAGCACGATGTCCGGCCGGCCGGTGGCGTCGATCCGCTCGGCGATGGCCCGCAGGGTGCCCGGGGTGTAGCTGTCGTCGCTGTCCAGGAAGAGCAGGTACTCGCCGCGCGCCAGCTTCGCGCCGTGGTTGCGGGCCGGGCCGATACCGCCGTTCACGGGCAGATGCACCGCCACCACCCGCTCGTCACGGGCCGCGAACTCGTCGATGATCGCCGGACTCCCGTCCGGGGAGCGGTCGTCGACGACGATCAGCTCGAAGTCGCCGTACGACTGGCCGAGGACCGACTCCAGACAGGTGCGCAGGTAGCCCTGCACGTTGTGGACGGGCACGACGATGCTGAAGCGGGGCATGGCACTTCCAGGTCCGGGAACTTGCTTGGTCGCGGGGGCGGGCGAGGGCGTCGACGCGCCCATCAGCGCGCCGGCGTGCGGGGGCGTGACACGGCGGCGGCCGGCGCGGGCAGGCGCTCGCGCAGCGGGATCGGCGCCGGCAGCTCCTCCTCGGGCTGTCCGAGCAGCACCCGCCGTACGACCCGTTCGGCGGCCTGTCCGTCGTCGAACTCGCAGAACCGCGCACGGAAGGCGGACCGCAGCGCGGCGGACCGATCGTCCGCCCACCGGCCCGACGTGAGGACCTCGATCAACTCCCGCTGTGTACGGGCGACATGGCCCGGCGGCTCGGCCAGCAGGTCGAAGTAGACACCCCGGGTGTCCCGGTAGACGTCCCAGTCGTCGGCGTACGTGACGATCGGGCGGTCGAGGTTGGCGTAGTCGAACATGATCGACGAGTAGTCCGTGATCAGCGCGTCCGAGGCCAGACAGACGTCCTCGGTGTCCCGCAGGGACGTCACGTCGATCAGCCGGCCGTCCGCCACCGCCTGCCGCAGACCGGCGTCACCGTCGAGGAAGTAGTGCGCGCGCAGCAGCACCACGAACTCCTCGCCCAGCTCAGCGCAGAACCGCGCCAGGTCGAACTGCGCCGACACGTCCCGCGGATAGTCGCGGTAGGTCGGCGCGTACAGCAGGGCCACCCGGTCCTCGGGGACGCCGAGCCGCTCGCGGATCGCGGCGACCTCACCGGGCGTGGCCGTGTAGTAGCGGTCGTTGCGCGGATAGCCGTACTCCAGGTGCTCGAAGGCGCTCGGGTAGGCGCCCGACCAGACCTCCGTGGAGTGCGCGTTGGAGGACAGGGAGCAGTCCCAGCGGTCCACGCGCCGCATCAGCTTGCCGAAGCTGCCGGTGGCCGCCGCGACGGCCCGGTACTCGATCTGGTCGACGCCCATCCGCTTCAGCGGGGTCCCGTGGTGGGTCTGGACGTGCACGGTGCCGGGGCGCTTGACCACGGAGTGCTCGAAGTTGACGTTGTTGAAGGTGTACTTCGCCCGCGCCATCACCTCCCAGTACCGTCTGCTCCCGATCACCACGCTCTCCACGTCGTCCGGCATGTGCGGCAGTTCCTTCTCCTTCACCAGGAACACCGACCGGATGTGCGGGGCCAGTTCGCGTGCCTTGCGGTGGATCGCCGCCGGGTTGCAGGCGTAGCCGCGCCCCCAGTAGGCGGCGAACACGGCGAGGTTCTCGTCCAGCGGCCTGCGCAGGTACCACGCGTACGTCAGGGCGCGGCGCCTGCGCAGCGCGGAGCGGGTCGCGTACGCCCGCGCCCGGGCCGTCAGCCGGCCGAGCGCCGGCAGCGCCCGGAACGCCGTGTACGCGCCCCGTCGCAGCAGCCGGGCCCGCACGGTCCGGGTGCGGTGGCCCGCCGGGCGGTACCGCCGGTGGAGCCGGCCCGCGCGACGGAAGAAGGCCCGGCCGCGCGGGGCCGCGGCGGCGGTGTCGAGGACCTCGGCGAAGAGCTGCGCGAAGAGGGCGCGCGCCCGGTCCTCGGGGAGGTCCCGCGCGGCGGCCCGGTCCAGCACCAGCTCCACCTGGTCGAGGAGCGCGGCGGCGACGGCCGGGGTTTCGGCTCGCGTGCCCGCCGCGGTGCCGCCGCCCTGCCTGCGTTCGGGACGCCGTACGCACACCGTGCGCAGCACGGCGCTCTCGCCGGCCGCGAGCGCCACGAAACCGGAGCAGCCGAGGTCCGCGTACCGGCCCTCGGGGAAGGCGAGCCCGTGCTCACGGAGGAAGGCACGCCGGTACACGGTAGCCCACACGGGCAGCCGGACGTCGGCGGGGTCCCGGTCCTCGAACAGCTCCGCGACCGGCTCGCCCTCCCACCACGGCATCCGCTCGTGGCCCAGGCGGAGCACGTCGATCTCGGCACCGCCGCTCTCCCGCAGCCGCGCGTCGATCCCGGCGAGCGCCCCCGGCGTCAGCACGTCACCCGTGCCCAGGAACAGCACGTACGCCCCGCCGGCCGCCCGCAGCCCGGCCTCACGGGCACCGGTGACCCGCACGACCCTGGAGTCCCGCCCCGCGTACTCGGTGACGAGCGCGCCCGCGGGCGAGTCCGGTTCCGCGCAGGCCACGATCAGCTCGAAGTCGCCGAAGGACTGGGCGAGCACCGGGTCGAGGGTCGCGGGGAGCCGCCCCGCGACGCCGTGGACGGAGACGATGATGCTGAAGCGGGGCATGTGGTGTGGTGCTCTTTCTTTCTGTCCGTGCTGGGGGGTGCCGCCGTCCCGGCGGCGTCAGCGCCCTCGTCGGCGCCTTGCCAGGGCCCTCGTGACGATCGGCGGGAGCAGGTCCTTGGCGAGGGCGCGGGCGCGGCCGGGGCGGCGGGGCGGGGCGGTCGTGGCGGGGCGCGCGGGCGCCGGGCGGGACGACGCGGCGCGCTGGACCGGAACGTCCGGTGCCCCGGCCGCGGCCGGTTCCTCCTCGGCCGAGTACCGGGAGACCGGGTGCTTCGGCTCGGTGGCCTTCCTGCCGTCTATGCGGATCATTCCGTGCCCCGCGACCTGCTGCACCTCGTGCCACATGTCGTCACGGGCCGCCAGCCACTCCAGCAGCGCGTCGCGCAGCGGCTCCGGATCGCCCCACGTGCCGTAGAACTTCGTGCCGGTCACGCATATGGGGTGCAGATCGAGCGCGGCGACCGCCCCCCAGGTGGCGGCGGCGACACCCGGGCAGTGCTCCGCGCGGTAGTCGTCCAGGACGACCACGCCGTCGGGCAGGAGGATGTCCCGCACGGCCACGATGTCCCCGTACACGTGCTCGTACAGGTGCGAGGCGTCTATGTGTGCGAAGCGGCAGCTGTCGTGTGCGACGCGGTCGGCGACCACCGACGTCGGAGCCTGGACGACCTCCGGCAGCCGCTCGTGGAACGCGGAGAAGTTCGCCTCGAACGCCCGCCTGGTGAGCGTCGAGTACGACTTGTTCATCTCCTTGAGGTTGGCGGAGTCCGGCGCGGCCGAGTCGAAGAGGTCGCACACCGTGAAGGGGTCCTCGGCACGCCGGTACGAGCCCATGAAGATCGCGCTCTTGCCCATGTACACGCCCAGTTCGAGCAGGCCGCCCCGTTGCGCACGGTCCAGCTGCCCGGAGAGGAACCAGTCGAACAGCTGCTGGTCGACGGCCCGGAACCAGCCCTTGACCTCCGACAGGGTCCTGGGCCGGGGCAGTTCGGTGGTGGTGGAAGTCATGAGTACTCCGTAAAACGGGGTCTGTGGAATTCCTGTGCCTGGGGATGGGACCGGAGTGCTTCAGGGTCTGTCAACGACGGGAACGGAAACTGCCGGTGTCGGGACGGAGGCGAGGGGCGAGGGGGCGCTTTCGTCGGCCGCGGACGGCACCGGACGGCGTTCGTCCGGGGGGATCACCGCGGGCAGTCCCGTCGTCTCGCCGAGCACGACCCGGCGCACGATCCGCTCGGCGGCGCGGCCGTCGTCGTAGGGGCAGAAGCGCTCCCGGAACGCGGCCCGCAGCTGCGCGGAGCGCGAGCCGCGCCAGTGGCCGGTCGCGAAGATGTCGATCAGTTCGTCCTCGGTGCGGGCGATCGCGCCGGGCGGGAAGGCCCGCAGGTCGAAGTAGGTCCCGCGGGCCGCCTCGTACGCCTCCGGGTCCTGCGAGAGGATCACGATCGGGCGGTCGAGGCCCGCGTAGTCGAACATCAGCGACGAGAAGTCCGTGACCAGCGCGTCCGAGGCGAGGCAGAGCGACTCGACGCTCGGATGGTCGCTCACGTCGATCAGCCGGCCGCCGCTACGGGCCAGCGGGGCCCCGTAACCCGGGTGGGCGCGGGTCAGCAGGACGAACCGCGGGCCGAGCCTGCGCAGCACCCGCTCCAGGTCGAGCGCCGTGCGCTGGGTGCGGCGGTAGTCGCGGTGCGTCGGCGCGTACAGGACCGCGACCGTGCCCTGCGGGATGCCGAGCGACTCGCGCAGCCGCGCCACCTCCGCCGAAGTGGCCTTCTGGAAGACGTCGTTACGGGGCTGGCCGTACTCCAGCATCGTGTACGCGGCCGGGAAGACGCGCTCCCACACGAGCGTGGAGTGGCGGTTGCCGGACAGGCAGTAGTCCCACCGGTCGGCGTCGCGCAGCACCTCGGCGAAGTCGGTGTCCCGCGCCGCCGCCGGACGGTCCTGGAGGTCCAGGCCCATGTGCTTGAGCGGGGTGCCCGCCTGCGTCTGGACCAGGATCTGGCCGGACCGCTTGACCAGCCGGCGGTCGAAACCGGCGTTGCCGACGACGTACTTGGACCGGGCCAGCGCCGTCCAGTACGCGGCGGAACCCGGCGTCAGCCTGCGCGTGCCCGTCGGGATCGTGTGGTGGAAGCCGGGAGCCGCGACCCACGCGGTGCGCATCCCCGGGACGTGCGTGCGGAACGCGGCCTCCAGCGCCCCCGGGTTGCAGCCGTGACCGCGCCCCGCACGGCCCGCGAAGACGGCGCGGTCGGCCCGCACGGGCAGCAGACGCTGGACGCCGTAGTGCAGCCGCAGCGAGGCCGTCCGCACCCCGCGGGCCAGCGCAGCGGCGAGCCGCACGGCACGTCTCTTCAGGCGCGTCGCCGTCCACAGGGCGCGGTAGGTGCGATGGCTGCCGAGCCGCACGAGGGCGTGCCGCAGCCGGTTGCGGGACGGGACGCCGGCATCCCGTACGCGGTAACGGGCGTAGTGGGCGCGGGCCTTGCGCAGGAACGCGGCGCGGGAGCCGCGCGGCAGCCGGTCGCGCTTGAGGAACACGGCCGACAGATGGTCGACCATCCGCTGGAACAGCACCGGCCGCCAGCGCTCCAGCTCGGGATGCGCGTCGAGGTGCGCGAAGACCCGGTCGTACTGGTCGAAGATGTCGAAGTGCCTGCCGCTGGTCGTGCCGAGGATGTTGCCCTGCCGCCGCTGCCGGTAGTGGACACAGACCCGGTCGAGCGTCGCGATGGTCCCGGCGGCCATCAGGACCGGGTACGTCCAGGGCGTGTCCTCGTAGTAGCCGGGCGGGAACGTGAACCCTTCCCGCTCGACGAACTCCCGGCGGTACGCCTTGTTCCACACGACCATGAGGACGTCGAGGAGACCCGGCCGGTCGTCGAGGCGGAACGGCGCCGGGCCCTCCTCGTGGAGCTGCCCCGCCCGGACGTTGCGGACCGTCTCGCCCGACCAGAAGGTGCGCGCGTAGTCGTAGACCAGCACGTCCGGGTCGCCGGTCTCCTTGATGCGGTCGGCGATGTCCCGCAACGCGTGCGGGGTGAGGCTGTCGTCACCGTCCAGGAAGATCAGGTAGTCGCCGGTCGCCGCCCGCATTCCCGCGTTGCGGGCCCGGCCGAGGCCCACGTTCTCCTTGAGGTGGACGGCCCTCACCCGCGGATCACGGGCCGCGAACTCGTCGGCGATCGCACCGCAGGCGTCCGGCGAGCAGTCGTCGACAGCGATCAGCTCCAGATCGGTGAACGACTGCTCAAGAACCGATGCCATGCACTCCTGAAGATACGCCTGGACCTGGTACGCGGGGACAATGACACTGAACCGGGGCAAGGGACATCCATGGGTCGGCGCGGCCATATTGCCCGGCAACGGCCGAAGGGGTTACGGGGTTACGCCGAATGCGGCATGTGGGGGACCCCCGGGCGGCGCGAAGGGGCGGACCGGAACTGGCCCGCCCCTCAACTCGACTGCTGTGAACGCTACTTCACCGCACCCGCCATCACCCCGGACACGAACTGCCGCTGGAACGCGAAGAACACGGCCAGCGGGATCACCATCGAGATGAACGCGCCGGGCGCGAGCGTCTCGATGTTGCCGGAGAACTGCCGGGTCTGCTCGGTCAGCGCGACCGTCAGCGGCCGGGAACCGGAGTCCGAGAAGATCAGCGCCACCAGCATGTCGTTCCACACCCACAGGAACTGGAAGATGCCCAGCGAGGCGATCGCGGGCGCCCCCAGCGGCAGGATCACCGTCGCGAACAGCCGGGCCTCGCCCGCCCCGTCGAGCCGCGCCGCCTCCAGGAGTTCACGCGGGATCTCCGCGAAGAAGTTGCGCAGCAGGAAGATCGCGAACGGCAGGCCGAAGCCGACGTGGAAGAGGACCACACCGATGACGCTGCCGAAGATCCCCAGATCGCCGAAGAGGTCGGCCAGCGGGATCAGGGCGATCTGGATGGGCACCACCAGCAGCGCCACCACGGCCACGAACCACCAGTCGCGGCCCCTGAAGTCCATCCAGGCGAACGCGTATCCGGCCATGGCGCCGATCACGACGACCAGGACGGTGGCCGGCACCGTGATGTACACCGTGTTGAGCAGCGAGTCGGTGATCTCCTCCTTGCCGAGCAGCGTCGAGTAGCTCTCGGTGGTGAGCTGGGACGGCTTGCTGAAGACCTCCCACCACCCGGAGGCGGCGATGTCGGTCGGGTCCCGGAACGACGAGGCGAGCAGTCCCACCGTCGGCGTCACCCACAACAGCGCGACCAGGATCAAGAAGACCCGCATCACGCCGCCTCCCGCGACGCCCGCGATCCGGGAGGCGAGCGAACGCTCGGGCGGACCCGAGGCGTCCACGGCCGCGGACGCCTCCCCGGCGCCCCCGGAGTCCCCGGGGTTCTTCAGAGGTACGGAGGGTGCGGTCACCGTCGGCGCTCCCTTCGCAGTCGGCGGATGTTCACGATCATCACCGGCATCACCAGGAGCAGCAGGACGATGCCGATCGCGCTGCCGAGCCCCTGGTTGTTGCCGCCGCCGAAGGACGCGTTGACCAGTTGCAGGGCCAGCACGTTCGCCTCGTCCTTGCTGGGCTGCGGGGCGATGATGAAGACCAGGTCGAAGATCTTCATCACGTTGATCATCAGGGTGATCAGGACGACGACGAGGACCGGCGCGAGCAGCGGGACCGTGACCCGGCGGAACACCTGCCACTCGTTGGCCCCGTCGACCCGGGCCGCCTCCAGCAGATTGCGGTCCACCCCCGCGAGACCGGCCGCGATGAGCACCATCGCGAAACCCGCCCACATCCAGGCGTACGAGCCGATGATGGCCGGCGTGACCAGGCTCGGGCCCAGCCAGTCGACACCGTTGTAGGGCTCGGCGAAGTTCGAGGACGGCAGCCGCAGTTGCGCGCCCGCGGCGGACGCCGGCAGCGTGAACGTACCGTCGTCGCCCGCCTTCGCCGAGGCCACCACCTCGCCGTCCTTGACCGCCTCGACCTTGATGCCCGGCAACGCCTTCTCACCCGCGTCGACGGCACCCTTCGTACCGCCGCCGCCCAGCTTGAAGTCCAGCCAGACCGTGCCGGACACGCCGTCGCCCGAGGTCTTCGGGGCCTTGGCGTCGCCGGGGTCGCCCGGCACCTTGTCCGGGGCGATACCGACCAGCGGGATCAGCACCGGGGAGCCCGCGCCCACCGTGTCCGTGGAGGTGAACGCGCCCCCGCCGGACGCCTTGAGGTCGCTCTCGGTGGACGGCCGCGCCTTCGGATAGACCGACGAGTCGGCGAACGTGTCGTGCACGCCCACCAGCACCGCGTTCGCGACGCCCTGGTCGGGGTCCGCCTCGTACACGAGCCGGAAGATGATGCCCGCGGCGAGCATGGAGATCGCCATCGGCATGAAGATGACGAGCTTGAACGCCGTCGACCAGCGCACCCGTTCGGTCAGCACGGCAAAGACCAGACCGAGCCCGGTCACCAGCGCCGGGGCGACCGCGACCCAGATCGCCGTGTTCTTGACCGCCGTGAACGTGGCGTCGTCGCTGAACAGGTCCCCGTAGTTGCCGAGACCCACGAAACCCGAACCGTCCGCGTCGTACAGACTGCGCCAGACCGAGTACCCGATCGGGTAGACCACGAGCGCGCCGAGCAGCACGATCGCCGGCAGCAGGAACAGCCCCGCCACCCACCACCGCGTACCGATCACACTCTTGCGTTTGCCGGCGGGGGGCACCGGGTTCGCCGGGCCCCCCGCCGTCGCGAGCTGCGACGACATCGGCGGCCGTCAGCCCTTGTACGCCTTGGCGGCGGCCGTCTCCAGCTGCTTCTGCGCGCCCGCGACGTCCGAAGGCGTCTTCAGGAAGTCCTGCAGCGCCTTCCACTCGCCCGTGCCCTCGGTACCGCCGAAGGCGGCCGGCGCCTGGTCGGACATGTCGAAGCGGAACGAGTCGCCCGCCTTCAGCAGCGCCTTGCCGATGTCCCGCGCCACGTCGTCCTTGTACTTGTCCGCGTTCATCTCCCTGTTGGGGGAGATGAAGCCGCCCTGCGCCGCCCAGATCTCGGCCGCGTCCGTGGAGGCCAGGAAGGTCAGCAGGGCCTGCGAACCCTTGTCGTCCTTCAGCGCCACCGCCACGTCACCGCCGCTGACCACCGGCGACGCGTCGCCGACCGCCGGGAACGGGAACACCTTGGCGTCCGTGCCGATCTCGGCCTTCGTGTCGGCGTTGATGTTCGCCGCGACGAAGTCGCCCTCGAAGACCATCCCCGCGGGCGTGTCACCGGAGAAGGTGTTCGTCACCGACTTCGGGAACTCCGTGCGCAGCGCGCCCGCGTTGCCGCCCGCGATCAGGTCGTTCTTGCCCCACAGCTGCGCCAGCGTGGTCAGGGCCTCCTTCACGGACGGATCCGTCCACTTGATCTCGTGCTTGGCCAGCTGGTCGTACTTCTCCGGGCCCGCCTGCGAGAGATAGACGTTCTCGAACCAGTCCGTGAGGGTCCAGCCGTCCTGCCCGCCGATGGACACCGCGGGCGAACCCGCGTCCGACAAGGTCTGCGCGGTCTGCACGAACTCGTCCCACGTCTTCGGCTCCGCGGTGATGCCAGCCGCCTCGAACGCCGCCGTGTTGTACCAGACCAGCGACTTGTTCGCTGCCTTCGCGTAGACGCCGTACTGCTCGCCCTCGTACGCGCCCAGGTCCTGCCAGCCCTTCGAGAAGTTCTTGTCGAGCTGCGCCTTCGCCTCGGCGCCCATCGGCTTGACCCAGCCCTTCTCGGCGAACTGGTGGAGCACACCCACCTGCGGGAGGAACGCCACGTTCGGCGGCTTGCCGCCCTCGATCTTCGTACCGAGGAACGTCGAGGTGTTGTTGCCCGTCGGTACGTAACTGACCTCGGCGCCCGTCCGCTTCTCGAACTCGTCCAGGACCGCGGTGAAGTTGTCCTGCTCGGGGCCGGTCCACACGGCCGCGACCTCAAGCTTCTGACCGTCGAGCTTGGGGAGTTGCACGCTGGAGGCGGCGCCGCTCCCGTTGTCGCCGCCGTCGTCCTTCTTGTCGTCGTCACCGCCGCACGCCGTGAGCGTGAGTGCCATCGCCCCCGCGACGACGGCGGCCGCGGCCCTCGCGGCTCCGCTCCTCCGATGCGACCTGCTGATGCGAAGAGTGCTGCTGCGCATGGTGTGCCCCGTTCTCCGTCGAACGTGCGAGGTCCTGCCCGTGCGCTCTTGGTCTACGCCCGTGCGCTCGGCGTCGGCAAGGGCGCCTGCGCTGTCAAGGGGGTGATCGTGACCGCGTCGTGACGTGGGGGGTTGTGCTTTGGGCGGTACCCACCACGGGGCTGCGCCCCGGGACCCCGGGGTGCGTTCTCGGCTGCGGGCCGGTGGGGGCTGGTCGCGCAGTTCCTCGCGCCCCTGGAGGGCGGGGCTGCGCCCCTGGCCCCCGGGGTGGGTTGTCGGGTGCGGGGTGGTGGGGGCTGGTCGCGCAGTTCCTCGCGCCCCTGGAGGGCGGGGCTGCGCCCCTGGCCTCCGGGCGTTCGTTGTCGGGTGCGGGGTGGTGGGGGCTGGTCGCGCAGTTCCTCGCGCCCCTGGCCGTTTCAGCCCGTCCGGCGTTTGAGGACGAGTGCGTTCAGCGTGATGGGGGGTTTGGGGGCGCAGCCCTCAAGGGGGTTACAGGAGGGAGGGGACCTCTGTTGCCGAGACCGAGCGGGAGGCTCGGTCGAGGGCGCTGGCCAGGAGGGCCAAGTCCGTCGGACCGTTGCCCAGTTCACGCACGGGCCGCCGCGCCGGCGGATCCCCCATCCGCGCCCACTCCAGCGGCACGACCGTGGGCCGCAGCGTCGCCGTACGGGGGATGCGCCCCGTGACCCGCCCGCCCTGGAACGGCACGGACCGCCCACCCGGCCCCGCCGCACCGAGCCTGCCCCGCCCGGGCGACGGCTCCTCCGCCCCCACCCCCGGCGCTTCGAGGACCACCCGAAGCCCGGCCCGCCGGGCCAGCTCCGTCTCGTCCGTACGGACCCCGCCCCCGGTGGCCGCCACCAGATGCACCCCGAGCCGCTCACCGTCCCGGGCCACCCCTTCCAGGGCCCGTACGACGGACCCGGCGGCCGGCCGGCCGGGGGACCCCCGCGCGGGGGACAGCAGCGCGTCCAGGTCGTCGACGACCACGACGAGCCGGGGCAGCGGCGGCCCCGCGTCCGGACGGGGCCGGGCCGCGGCGGGCCGCAGCCGCAGCGTCGAACTGGAGGGCGTGTCGAGATCCGCGGCACCGGCCGAGGAGTTCACCGCCGACCCCGCCGACCGCTGCGCGACGACCCGGCGCGGCCCCTCCCGGCCGGCGTGCCACTCGGTGAAGTCGAGACGCCCGAGCAGCTCCGCACGCCGCTTCAGCTCGGCGGACAGGGACTGCGCGAACTCCCGCATGCGTACGGGATCGTGGGCGCCCAGATGCGTCGTGACATGGGGCAGGTCCGTACAGACCTGCAGCCCGTCCCCGCGCGCC
This sequence comes from Streptomyces sp. NPDC060205, assembly GCF_042728395.1. Taxonomy (NCBI): domain Bacteria; kingdom Bacillati; phylum Actinomycetota; class Actinomycetes; order Kitasatosporales; family Streptomycetaceae; genus Streptomyces; species Streptomyces sp. NPDC060205. The sequence goes on along the minus strand of NZ_JBHWZP010000142.1, from coordinate 9,018 downwards.
GCCGAACCACCGCTGCCCGTGCCGTCCCGCCCGTCCACCAGCACGATCCCGAGGCGGTCGGGCCGCTCCGCGGCGGCGAGCGACGCGGCGACGGAACGCAGCAGCTCCGTACGCCCGCTGCCCGGGGGCCCCTCGATCAGCAGATGCGGGCCCTCGGCCACGAGGTCCACCCCGACGGGGCCGCGCGGCCCGGCGCCGAGCACGGCCGCGGCCCGGCCGCCGACCGCCTCCGGGTCGTCGGCCGCGTCCGCCCAGCGCGCCATCAGGGACGCCGGGGTCGCCCGCGCCAGCCCCAGCTCGTCCAGCAGCCGCGCGCTCTGCGGCAGGGGCGCGGACACCCGCGTGTGCCGCTCACCGGCCCCGCCCTCCGCGCGCAACGGCGCCAGGGCCCGGGCGAAGCGCTCGGCCCACGCCATGGAGACGGCGTCCACCGCGGCGACCGTGCCATGTCCGACGGGCCCGCCCGCAGAACCCGCAGAACCCGCAGAACTCGCGGATGAAGCCGAAGAAGAAGCCGACGAGCCCTGAGTCTGTGTCGCGGGCGCCACGCGCAGCAGCCGCAGGGCCGTCGCCACATCGCCGCTGAGCAGCGCGACGGCCCCGCACGCGCGGAACGCGGGCGACACCGCACAGGCCGCCTCGTACGTGTCGATCACGGGCGAGGAGGGCGACGCGGCCGGTGTCTCGGCGAGACAGATGACATGGATGCCGACCTGGGGGCCCTCGGCCGCGAGCCGCGACACCGCTTCCCGCACGCCGGCCGAGCCGGGGTCGCCGTCCACCACGACGACGGTGTGCGGGCCGGACCAGCCGGTCCCGGCCGGGTCGTCGTCGGACCGGGCCCACGAAGGCCGCCCGGCCCTCTCCCGTGCCTCTCCGGCCTGGCTCCCGCTGCGGGGGAGTCCGAGGTGGGTGACGTGGGGGTCGCGGGCGAGCGGATGGCTGCCGGGGGCGGGCCTGCCGGAGGCGTCCTGGCCGGGTGCCGCCGTCGCGTCCGCAGGGGTCCTCGGGCGCGGCGCGAAAGCCCCGCTGTCGTCCGGTGAGCCCCCGCCGGGGCGGAGTCCGTGACCGCGCTCGGCGGCCCGCCCCGTCTCCGTCAGATGGTCCTCCAGGCGCCTGATCAGCTCCTGGGTACGTGCCGTCGCCTGTTCGCGGTCGTAGGCGAGCAGGAGGCGGCAGTCCTGGCCGTGGGTGGGGCGCAGGTGGGGCAGCCAGCCGAGCCACGACCACTCGGCGACGCGCTCCTGCGGGGAACGTGAGCGGTCCGTGCTGAGGAGGGTGATCTCCAGCGAGTCGGGGGAGTGCAACGCGGCGAGCTGGGCCACCACCGCGCGCGCGAGCCCCGACAGACGCTCGCGCGGTCCGGCCAGACCCAGCGCCCCGACCTCGCGCAGCCCGGCGGTCACCGGGACCGCGGACAGCAGCCCGGAGCCGTCGGGTGTGCTCCGGTCCGCCGTGCCCAGCCGGACCGTGAGGGTCTCCTGGTGTCCCGGTTCGCGCTCCCACAGCCGCGGTCCCGGTCCGAGCGCCGCCAGCAGCAGCGCGGCCGGGTCGGGCCATCGCTCGGGCGCGGGTACGCCGAGGGCGACGGGCTCGGCGAAGGGCGCCTCGTACGAGTCGTACGGGTCGTACTCTGCGCCGTCGCCGTACGGGTCCTCGCTCCGGGAGCCCGCCAGCCGGCGGGCCCACGCGGACAGGCCGCGCTTGCGTGCGGCGCGCGGCACGGGGGTCCCCCGGAGGGGAGTGCCCTTCCGCTTGCCCTCGCCCGGTCCGGGGACGCCGGGCCCCGGGTCCTCCTCGTACGGCTCCCCGTGGTCCCCGTACCCGGCCCGGTCTCCGGGGTCGCCGTGCTCGATCCGGGGTGCCCCGCCCTGGCCCGGCACCACGTGCGGTCCCGCCGGCAGGTGCTCCTGGGTGCCCGGGACCCCGCTGCCGGCGGAGCCCCACCCGGCCGTGCCGTAACCGTGATGGGTCTCGGAGGTGGGCGGCGCGACACCGGAGCGCCCACCGCCGGTGCCCCGGGCGTCCCCGGATCCCTCGGCACCCCGGGAGCCGACGGCGGAGTCCTCGCCGCGCGCGCGAGGCACCCGCGCGCCTGCGGCACCCGACTCGGACCGGGACGCGGACCGGGACGAGGTCGACGAGGCTCCGGATCCGGCCTCCGCCGCCTCAGCGGAAACGGCCGGATCTCGCCCCTGGTCCTGTCGCCGGCCCCGACCCGGGTCCCGTCCGTGTCCGGAGCCCGGGCCCGCCCCCTCGCCCCGTACCTGCTGCCCTTGGCCTTGGCCTTGCGCCTGTGTCTGTCCGTGTCCCGCTCCGGAGCGGGCCGAACTCGTCGAATATCCGGCTTCCCCGGAAGCGTCCGGCGCCCGCCCCGGCTGTCCCGACCGCTCCCGGCCGGGGCTTCCGGCCCCCGCCGGCACCACCCGAACATGCCCCTCGCCGTCCGGGGCGGTCTCCAGGACGTCGGCCCGTTCGCCCGCCGGGGCCAGCAGCAGGGCCGACTCGCCCACCCGCAGCAGCGCGCCCGGCGCGAAGCGCACCGGGTGCTCGCCCACGCGCCTGCCGTCCAGCACCGTGCCGTTCGTGGAGCCCAGGTCCGCCACCGAGACATGGCCGTCCGCCGCGACCGTCACGGCGCAGTGCAGCCGGGAGACGTCCGGGTCGTCCAGCGGTACGTCCGCGTCGGCGGAGCGGCCGATGTCGATCCGGCCGCCGTGCAGCAGATGGACACCACCGGCGTCGGGCCCGGCGACCACCCGCAGCTGGGCCGCCGCGGGATCGACGTCGGGGCCGGGCTGCGCGGGGGACCCCAGGGACAGCACGGCGCCGTCCATCAGGGGAGGCTCACCCAGCGTGCAGCGCTGTGCGTCGAGCCGCTCCGCGTCCGCGTACAGCACCCCGGGGCCCTCGCCCCCGACCGCCGAGGCGAGGCCGGAGGCCACCGCCGCGAGCGCGGTCCCGGCGGGCGCTGTGACCAGCACGTCGCAGGACGCGGGGCGTCCGTCGGGGCGCGTGCCCAGCGGGTCTACGACGGTCAGCCGGATCTGCATCGCCGTCAGCGGTCCCTTCTGTCGCGGGCGCCCGCGACGGGGCTCTCCCGCGGTCCCCACCGCGGATTCCCCCACCGCGCACGGGCACGTCGGCCAGTACGGAAAGCATCCTCGCACCTGATACTGACAACACGCCCGCACTCCGCAAGCAAGTGATCTTGATTGGTCGGCTCTGCCCGCAAAAGTGCCTGACCAATGCCCGGTTGAGATCGGTCACGTCAAGATCCGGCAACCAAAGCACCCGAAGCGAGCGTCTTTTCATCGAACACATACGGGAAAGCCCCACGTAATGCATGGGTGGGCGGGACTGAGAAAACCGCAGCACGACGACAACCCGGAGCCGCGTTCGGCGGCATTACAGTGGGTCGGAACCACCCGTAGCACGGTGGACGGACCAGCCAAGCAAGCAGCAGGGAGCGCATGACGTGCGGCCGGTAGGCAGCAAGTACCTCCTGGAGGAGCCGCTCGGACGCGGCGCCACGGGCACCGTCTGGCGGGCCAGCCAGCGCGAGGCGGCGGGCGCCGAGGCGGCCGTGGCCGGTCAGCCCGGTGAGACCGTGGCGATCAAGGTCCTCAAGGAAGAGCTCGCGAGCGATCCCGACATCGTGATGCGGTTCCTGCGGGAGCGCTCCGTCCTGCTGCGCCTGACCCACCCGAACATCGTGCGCGTACGGGACCTCGTGGTCGAGGGCGATCTGCTGGCGCTGGTCATGGACCTGATCGACGGTCCCGACCTGCACCGCTATCTGCGTGAGAACGGCCCGTTCTCACCGGTCGCCGCGGCCCTGCTCACCGCCCAGGTCGCCGACGCGCTCGCCGCCAGCCATGCCGACGGCGTCGTGCACCGCGACCTGAAACCGGCGAACGTGCTGCTCCAGCAGCAGGGCGGCCAGATGCACCCGATGCTGACCGACTTCGGCATCGCCCGCCTCGCCGACTCCCCGGGCCTGACCCGCACCCACGAGTTCGTCGGCACGCCCGCGTACGTGGCGCCCGAGTCCGCCGAGGGCCGCCCGCAGACCTCCGCCGTCGACATCTACGGCGCCGGGATCATGCTGTACGAGCTGGTCACCGGCCGTCCGCCGTTCGGCGGCGGCTCCGCTCTCGAAGTCCTGCACCAGCACCTGAGCGCCGAGCCCCGCAGGCCCTCCACGGTCCCCGACCCGCTGTGGACCGTCATCGAGCGCTGCCTGCGCAAGAACCCCGACGAACGGCCCAGCGCCGAGAACCTCGCCCGCGGTCTGCGTACGGTCGCCGAGGGCATCGGGGTGCACGCGAACTCCGCGCAGATCGCCGCCGCCGAGGCCGTGGGCGTACTCCTCGCCCCGGACCCCGCCCCCGCCGCCGTACCGGGCGAGTTCGGCGCCGCCGACCCCACCCAGGTGCTCCCGCAGGGCGCGGCCTCGTACGACCCGAACGGCGCGACCAGCGTCCTGCCGCACACCGGCGCGGGCGCGGCCGACCCCACCGCCGTCCTGCCCCATCGCGGCGCGGCCGACCCGACGGCCGTGATGCCGCCCGTGCCGCCGAACCAGCCCGGGGCGGGCCCCGAGGACCCGCACCCCTGGCAGAACCAGCTGCGCGCGGCCCGCGACCGCAACGAGGCGACGCAGGTGCAGTCGTACCTCGACCCGAACGAGGACCCGCTGCGCCGCCGCCCGCAGCGGCAGGTCTCCCGGCCGCCCCAGCAGCAGCCGCAGCAGCCGCCGCCCCAGCAGCCGCAGCAGCGCGGACAGCGCAGGCAGCGCAACCAGCAGCCGCCGCAGAACCAGCAGGGATACGGCTACCCCCAGCAGGGCGGGCAGCAGGGGTACGCCCCGCAGCAGCAGGCCCCGCAGCCCCAGCGGTACTCCCCGCCGCCGCAGCAGCCCCAGCAGCCCGCGCCGCGTCCGCAGCGCGAGCCCCGGCAGCGCAGCGCCAACCCGATGAAGATCCCCGGACTCGGCTGCCTCAAGGGCTGCCTGTTCACGATCGTCATCCTGTTCGCGGCCGGGTGGGCGATCTGGGAGTTCAGCCCCCTCCAGGACTGGATCGGCACGTCCAAGGGGTACTGGGAGCAGCTGTCGGACTGGTTCAGCACGGTCTCCGGCTGGGTCGAGAAGATCGGCGGGGGATCCGGCAACTAGGGCCCGCCGGGATCCTGCCAAGATCCCGCGAGGACCCCGCCGGGACCCGCTTCCCGGGCGTTCCACGAAGTCGCTCCCTCCCCTCAAATCCCCGGAATCGCGCTGCGGTTCTGGGGATTTGTCGACACCTGGGGGGTGATTTCCGTCCCGGAAGTGAAGGTTGGTGCTCCGGGCGCGTAGTTTTGTCGCCAACACGCGCCCGTAGGAGCAGTCTTGGTACGGAAGATCGGCAGCCGGTACACCGCGCACCAGATCCTGGGACGGGGCAGCGCCGGCACGGTGTGGCTGGGTGAGGGACCCGAGGGGCCCGTCGCCATCAAGCTGCTGCGCGAGGACCTGGCGTCCGACCAGGAGCTGGTGGGACGGTTCGTGCAGGAGAGGACGGCCCTGCTGGGCCTGGACCATCCGCACGTCGTCTCCGTGCGGGACCTGGTCGTCGACGGCACCGACCTCGCCCTGGTCATGGACCTCGTCCGCGGCACGGACCTGCGGACCCGGCTCGACCGCGAGCGCCGCCTCGCGCCCGAGGCGGCCGTCGCGATCGTCGCCGACGTCGCCGACGGACTCGCCGCCGCCCACGCGGCGGGGGTCGTGCACCGGGACGTCAAGCCCGAGAACGTGCTGCTCGACATGCAGGGGCCGCTCGGACCCGGCGGTTCGCACCCCGCGCTGCTCACCGACTTCGGGGTCGCCAAGCTCATCGACTCACCGCGGCGGACCCGCGCGACGAAGATCATCGGTACGCCGGACTACCTGGCCCCCGAGATCATCGAAGGGCTGCCCCCGCGCGCGGCCGTCGACATCTACGCGCTGGCGACCGTGCTGTACGAGCTGCTCGCCGGCTTCACCCCCTTCGGCGGCGGGCACCCGGGAGCCGTCCTGCGGCGGCACGTCACCGAGACCGTCGTCCCGCTGCCCGGGATCCCCGAGGAGCTCTGGCAGCTCCTCGTGCAGTGCCTCGCGAAGGCGCCGGCGTCGCGGCTGCGGGCGTCCGAGCTGGGCGAGCGGCTGCGGGAGCAGCTGCCCCTGCTCGCCGGGATGCCGCCGCTGGACGTCGACGAGCCCGACGGGGAGGCCGAGGGGCCCTACGAGGACGCGGCGCCCGCCGAGCCGGAGGTTCCGCGCGAGCGGGTGCGGCGCGGGGCGGTTCCGCTGGTGCCCGGCGCCAAGCCGGACTCGAACCGGGACACGCACACGTCCATGCGGGTGCCGGGGCCGGACGAGCTGGCGGGGGGCGCGCTGGGTACCGCGCGGGCGCCCCGGGCGGCGGGGGCGCCGCGGCCGGGGTCCGCGCGGCATCGCGCTTCCGCCCGGCGGCGGCGGATCACGCTGGGGGTGGCGGGGGTGGCGCTCGTCGCGGCGATAGGGGGCGGCGCGTGGCTGGCGACGTCGGGGGACGACGCGGAGCCTCCCCACGACACGGAGAGGTCGTCCCCGGCCGCGCCCTGACCGGACCTGGCTTTTTCTCGCCCCCGCCGCCCCTACCCGTTCCCGTCCACGCATGGGGCTGCGCCCCTCGCCCCCGTATCGCGCTGCGCGCTCGTCCTCAAACGCCGGACGGGCTGAAGACAAGGCGGGGCGCAGCCCCCGCCTTGTCTTCAGGGGCGCGGGGAACTGCGCGACCAGCCCCCACCGGCCCGCAGACGAAGTCCTCCGGCCGGAGCCAGGGCCGCCCTGCTTGGCGGAGCCGTTACGCTGGGGGCGTGGCAGTCGTCGATGTTTCCGAAGAGCTCAAGTCCCTCTCCTCGACCATGGAGTCGATCGAGGCCGTCCTGGACCTCGACAAGCTGAGGGCGGACATCGCCGCGCTTGAGGAGCAGGCGGCGGCGCCGTCCCTGTGGGACGACCCCGATGAGGCGCAGAAGATCACCAGCAAGCTGAGCCACCTCCAGGCGGAGGTGCGCAAGGCCGAGACCCTCCGCGGGCGTATCGACGATCTCAGCGTGCTGTTCGAGATGGCCGAGGAGGAGGACGACCCCGACACCCGTGCCGAGGCCGAGTCCGAGCTCACCGCCGTCAAGAAGGCGCTGGACGAGATGGAAGTCCGCACACTCCTGTCCGGGGAGTACGACGCCCGTGAGGCCGTCGTCACCATCCGTGCCGAGGCCGGTGGCGTCGACGCCTCCGACTTCGCCGAGAAGCTCCAACGCATGTATCTGCGCTGGGCCGAGCGCCACGGCTACAAGACGGAGCTCTACGAGACCTCGTACGCGGAAGAGGCCGGCATCAAGTCGACCACCTTCGCCGTCCACGTCCCGTACGCGTACGGGACGCTCTCCGTCGAGCAGGGCACGCACCGGCTGGTGCGGATCTCGCCGTTCGACAACCAGGGACGCCGCCAGACGTCGTTCGCCGGTGTCGAGATCCTGCCCGTGGTCGAGCAGACCGACCACATCGAGATCGACGAGTCCGAGCTGCGCGTGGACGTGTACCGGTCGTCGGGTCCCGGCGGCCAGGGCGTCAACACGACCGACTCCGCGGTCCGGCTGACCCACCTCCCCACCGGGATCGTCGTCTCCTGCCAGAACGAGCGCTCGCAGATCCAGAACAAGGCATCCGCGATGAACGTCCTCCAGGCCAAGCTCCTTGAGCGCCGCCGCCAGGAGGAGCAGGCCAAGATGAACGCGCTGAAGGGCGACGGCGGCAACTCCTGGGGCAACCAGATGCGTTCGTACGTCCTGCACCCGTACCAGATGGTCAAGGACCTGCGCACGGAATGCGAAGTCGGAAACCCCGAGGCCGTTTTCAACGGGGAGATCGACGGTTTCCTTGAGGCCGGAATTCGCTGGCGCAAGCAGCAGGAGAAGTAAGCGACTTTTTCGTACGTCGTTTTGTCGACAGGGCAACTGCGGTCCACCGGACGGCAGTTGCCCTTTCTGCTGCCCTCTGGTGAGTGATGTGTGGGTTTTACATCACACTCACATGACGCTGTGCCGGTCAAAAGACCTTGATCTGGACATCGCGGTCGCAACGACCTTGACGATGTCTTGAAAGATGGGAAAGCTGACGCGTGGCATGCGTATTTCTGGGGCGCGTGTGAACCGGGGGCCCCACTGGGCCATCCCCGAGGTCGCGGCCCCGGGCGCTGCACCATTGACGATGAGCTACTGGGGGTAGCAACCAGATGACCAAGAAGACGCGGATCCGGATCGCGCGGATAGCCGCCGGTGCGGTGATCGCCGCCGGTGCCTCTCTGACCGCCGCCGGTGCCGCCTCGGCGCTCGACGTCGGTGTCGACGTGGCCGGCCTGAACGTGGGCGCCAGTGTCGACGAGAGCGGTGTCGCCGTCGGTATCTCCGCCGACGACCCGACCACCCCGCCTCCGACCGACCCGACGGACCCCACGGATGACCCGACGGTGATCCCGACGGACCCCACCACGGACCCCGAGGAGCCCACGGAGGAGCCGACCGACCCCACCGAGGAGCCCACCGAGCCCACGGAGGAGCCGACCCAGGACCCCACCGATGACCCGACCACTCCCGGCAACGGGAACGAGAACGGCACCGGCGGCGGCAACGGCGGCGGCAGCGGCAACGACAACAGCGCCGACAGCGCCGACGGCAGCTCCAACGTCGTCGAGCAGGGTGCCGGCAAGGAGAGCCTGACCGACACCGGTTCGGACACCTCCGCCCAGGGCACCGGCGGCGAGCTGGCCGAGACCGGCGCCGCCGAGAACATCACGTACCTGCTGATCGGCGCCGCGACGATGATCGCCGGCGGCATCGGCTTCCGCATGCTGCCGCGTGTCATGAACGGCCGCGGCGCAGCTGCCTGACGTATGACGCACGACGTGTGAGATGTGATGCGGGAAGGGCCCGGAGCCATCGGCTCCGGGC